>NZ_JBEOZN010000090.1:0-42077 GCF_040298085.1 Streptosporangium sp. NPDC001681
GATCTGGCTCCCGGCCCGTTGCCGGTCGCCGTCCCCGCGGACGAGCTGGCCGCCTGCGTGGACGCGCTGCTCGGCAACGTGTTCGGGCACGTAGCCGACGTCGTCGGGGCTGATGTTCGTCCCCGGCGGGACCAGCTCGTCGATCGCGTCGAGGATCTCCGGCGAGAGCCGCACCTCGTCCGCGCCGAGCTGGCTGGTGAGCTGCTCGAGCGTGCGCGGGCCGATCACCGCCGAGGTGACGGCCCGGTGCGAGAGCACGAAGCCCAGGGCCAGGTGGATCATCGAGATGCCCGCCTCGTCGGCCAGGACCGCCAGTTTCTCGGTGACGTCGAGCTTGCGGGCGCGGATCTCCTCGACCTTGAAGTCGAAGTGGTCGCCGTTGCTGGAGGCCCGGGAGCCGGAGGGCAGCGGCGCGTCCCGGCGGTACTTGCCGGTCAGCCAGCCACCGTTCAGCGGGCTCCAGACCATGACCCCCAGGTTGTGGCGCTCGGCCACCGGCAGGACCGCGGCCTCGGCGTGCCGGGCGAGGATCGAGTACGAGGGCTGCTCGGTCGAGAACCGCTCGCGCTGCCGGTGGTCGGCGACCCACTGGGCCTCGACGATCTCCTCGGCGGGGAAGGAGGAGGTGCCGATCGCCCGCACCTTGCCCTGGCGCACGAGGTCGGACAGGGCGCCGAGGGTCTCGTCGATGTCGGTCTGCGGATCGGGGCGGTGCACCTGGTAGAGGTCGATCCAGTCGGTGTCCAGGCGGCGCAGGCTGTCCTCGACGGCCTGCATGATCCAGCGACGGGAGTTGCCACGCCGGTTGGGAGAGTCGCCCATCTGGTTGTGGAACTTCGTCGCCAGCACGATCTCGTCCCTGCGGCCCTTGATAGCCCTGCCCAGGATCGTCTCGCTCTCGCCGAACGCGTACACGTCGGCGGTGTCTATGAAGTTGATGCCCGCGTCGAGCGCGGTGCCGACGATGCGCTCGCACTCGTCGTAGTCGGTGTTTCCCCAGGCCCCGAGCATCATCGTGCCGAGACAGAGCGGGCTGACCTGGATGCCGGTGCGGCCAAGCGTGCGATGGTTCACGGCACAGATCCTGCCAGCCCGACTCAGACCGCTTCATGCCGGGTGTCACCTTTGGTGCGGTTTTGGAAGGGGTGCGTGCGGGCGACCGTGTGCGGTCTCCACATGATCAAGATGTTCGCGAGAACGATCGGCGGGCGCGCGGGTCCGGACCGGCTCCGCTGTCCGATATCGGACACCGGTTCCACGGGCCTCTGTGTATTTGTACGTGGTCGGAGACACTGGTCCTACCGACCATGTCGAGATCAGTCGTACGCGTGCGATGGGCACCCGAGGGCGGGAGCGTCGATGGGCGAGGTGCGGGGGCGCGTCCCGCTCGGCAACAGGCCGGTCTTCGACACCGCGGACCTCGACGAGGCCCGCGAGCGGGTGGCCGGCGTGTTCTGTCCTCACCGGCTGGAACTCACCGGTGACCTCTCGCGGCTGGCCGCGCGGCTGAACTCGGCACAGCTGGGCGCCGTACGAGTGAACTACCTGGACTACGGGGCGGACGTCCGCATCGAGCCCGGGGAACTGGGGTCCTTCTTCCTGGTGCAGATCCCGCTGGCAGGGAGCAGCCTGATCCGGTGCGGCGGGCAGGAGATCGTGTCGACCCCCCGCCTGGCCTCCCTGCCGTCACCGTCGGAACACCTCGACATGCGCTGGGCGGCGGGCTGTCCCCAGCTGATCGTCAAATTCGACCGGTCGGCGGTCGAGGGCGCCCTGGAGCGGATGCTCGGGGAGCGGCTCGACAGGCCGCTCGTCTTCGGCCTGGGCATGGACATGACCACGGGCTGGGCGCGGGCCTGGCGAGCGATGGCCGACCTTATCGTGAACGAGGCCGAGCGCGGTGACGGGCTCGCCGCGCAGCCACTGGCGGTCGCCCACCTGGAGAACGCCATGCTCTCCTCCCTGCTCACCGGGCAGCCGTCCAACTACCTGGCACGGCTGAACGCGCCCCGGCCTCCCGCGCTGCCCAAGGTGGTGCGCCGGGCCATGGAATACGTCGACGACCACGCCCACCTGCCGTTGACCACCGACGAGATCGCGGGCGCCGTGGCGGTCAGTGGCCGCTCGCTCCAGGAGGGTTTCCGGCGTCATCTCGGCCTGACCCCGATGACCTATCTCAGAGACGTGCGCCTGGGCCGGGTCCACGACGACCTGATGGCCGGCGATCCCGCCAGGTGCACGGTGACGGGCGTGGCGGCCCGGTGGGGTTTTCCTCATCAGGGGAGGTTCGCGGCGCTCTACCGCGCGCGCTACGGCCAGGCGCCGTCGCGGACGCTGCGCGGCAGCTGACGGTCCGGGACCGACCGGCGCCGGGTGTCCCCGTCCTGCCACCGCCGTCCTGCCGTCGTGTGGCGGGGCCCGGGGAGGATTCCGCGCCAGGCGGATGGAACCCGCGCTGAACGGATGGCCCGAGTGGCGGCCCCGGCCATACCTTTTCATCAGGTTCCCCCCCCTCCGTTGAAAAGGAGACATCGTCATGCGCAGAATCCTGGTCGTCGGTGCCGGTCAGGCGGGCCTGCACCTCGCCCTCGGCCTGCTGCGGAACGGCTACGACGTCACCGTCGTCTCCAACCGAACCCCCGATGACATTCGCGGCGGCCGGGTCACGTCGAGCCAGGCCATGTTCGGCATCGCCCTCGGCCACGAGCGTGACCTCGGCCTGGACCTGTGGGCGGATGACTGCCCGCCGATCGACGGGATCCAGTTCGCGGTGGCCGGTCCCGACGGCGAACCGGCCATCCACTGGGCCGCCCGGCTCGACACGCCCGCCCGCTCGGTCGACCAGCGGTTGAAGATGCCCGAGTGGATGGCCGAGGTGGAACGGCTCGGCGGCGAGATCGTCATCCACGACGCGACCGTGGACGACCTGGAGGCCTACGCCGCCCGGTACGACCTGGTCCTGGTCGCCGCGGGCAAGGGGGCCATCGCCTCGCTCTTCGAGCAGGACGCGTCGCGCTCGCCGTACCGCGCCCCGCAGCGGGCCCTGGCCCTCACCTACGTCAACGGTCTCGTACCGCGACCGGGGCATTCCGCGGTGTGCTTCAACGTGATTCCCGGAGTCGGCGAGTACTTCGTGTTTCCCGCGCTCACCATCACCGGCCCCTGCGAGATCATGGTGTTCGAGGGTGTCCCCGGCGGACCGATGGACTGCTGGGCGGACGTTCGCACCCCCGCCGAGCACCTGGCCAGAAGCCGGTGGGTCCTGGAGACCTTCCTGCCGTGGGAGGCGGATCGCTGCGACGGTGTCGAGCTCACCGACGAGGGCGGCGTCCTGTCGGGACGCTTCACCCCCGTCGTGCGCAGGCCCGTGGCGACGCTGCCGTCCGGCGCCCCGGTCCTGGGCGTGGCGGATGTGGTCGTGCTCAACGACCCGATCACCGGGCAGGGGGCCAACAACGCCGCCAAGTGCGCGGCCTCCTACCTGTCCGACATCCTGGAGCGTGGTGAGCGGCCGTTCGACGCGGCGTGGATGGAGCGGGCCTTCGAGCGCTACTGGCAGGATGCCCGGCACGTCACCGCGTGGACGAACGCGCTTCTCGCGCCCCCGCCGCCGCACGTGCTGGAGATTCTGGGCGCCGCGGGCCGGCTGCCCGAGGTGGCCTCCCGCTTCGTGAACGGCTTCGACGACCCGTCGGACTACGCGGGCTGGTTCATGGATCCGGCCGGGGCGGCCGGGTATCTGGCGCGGTTCGGGAAGTGAGAAGGGGTCATGAGGTCTCTGCGCGATGCCTTCGGGCAGTTCGCCACCGGGGTGGCGGTGGTCACCGCCGTCACCCGGCGGGGTGACCGGCTGGGCGTGACCGTCAACTCCTTCACCTCGGTCTCGCTCGATCCGCCGCTGGTCCTGTGGTGCCTGGCCCGGCGTGCTCCCAGCGCACCGGCCTTCGCCGAGGCGGGGCGGTTCGCGGTCAACGTCCTGGCCGCCGGACAGGAGCATCTGTCCCGGCGATTCGCCACGCCGCTGCCGGACAAGTTCGCCGGGGTGGAGACCCACTTGGCACCCGGCGAGGTGCCGGTGCTCACCGGAACCCTTGCCCACTTCGCCTGCCGTACGGTGAGCACCTACGAGGGGGGCGACCACCTCATCTTCGTCGGAGAGGTCGAGCACTTCCGGCGGACGGAGGGCGAGCCGCTGGTCTTCCACTCGGGGGGCTACCGCGTGTTCTCCTCGCCGGACCGGGAGATGGCGTTCGGCGCCGTGGACTGACGCGGTGGCCTCCCTTTTCGGCGAGGCACTGCGGCGCCTGGCGCCTAGAAAACCAGACCAGACATGATCCGCGGGAGCGACCAGTCACGTCAGGCCCCTGGTTTGAGCTCCTGCCGGATGGCCTGCCCCGCCGCGCGGTGCTCGGCGGCGGCAGCCGGGTCCGTCTCGTCGAGCACGGCCGCGATCCCCTCGTGGGCCAGTGCTTCCTCGTAGCGGCCCATCTGGCGCAGGGCGACGCCCAGGCAGTTAAGACACCACGCAGCGTCGACAGCGGCCGCATCGATCGACTCGGCAGCGGTGCGGCCTGGCTGTGCGCGCCGACGAAGTTGCCGGAGGCTGCCAGGCCGCACTCACTCTTGCGGCGACTGTCTGGACCGGGCCGTGGTCCGTAGACGGTTTCTAGTTGCCGCCGCGGTTCAGCCAGGCGCGGACTGAGCCGCCGTCGTAGACGACCAGATAGTCGGCTTTGCCGTCACCGCTGATGTCGGCGAACTGGACGTACGGGCGAGGGTAGTTGGACGCCTGGGCCCAGTTGTAGCGGGCCTCGAAGCTACCGTTGCCCCCGCCGCCGCGGTTGAGGAAGGCGTGCACCGAGCCGTCTCCGCCGACCTGCAGGTAGTCGGCTTGGCCGTCACCGTCGCCGTCGGCGAACCGGACGGCTTCCAGCGACGAGCCCCGGGTGCCGCCGGCCCAGTTGAGCCAGAGCCGCCAGTCCGGGGGCTGTGGCTCGCTACTGACTTGCTCGCTGTTGGGGTCCCACATGTTCCGGTACACGTGGACCGCGCCCGCATCGCTGACCCGCAGGATGTCGTCGCGCCCGTCCCCGGTGACGTCCGCGAATCGGAGGTTGTTCCGGCTGAACGACTCCTCGCTGAAGACGATCCCCCAGTGGAGGAATTTAAGCTTGTTGTCCGGCCCTGGGAAGTTGATGTAGGCCCGTACCTTGCTGTCGGAACCGACCAGGAGGTAGTCGTCGCGTCCGTCCCCATTAAGGTCGGCGAACCGCACCTCATCCCCATTGACATCGATCGGTTTGGACACGTCGCTCGTTGCCGGAGCGTACGTGCCCACGTTCACCCAGTCGGGTTGCCCGGGGGTGCCGACGGTGTTCACCGATGCGCGGAAGCTGCCGTCTGCGGCGACCTGAAGGTAGTCGGCCCGCTGGTCGCCATTGAGCTCGGCGATGATCGTGCGGCCTATCCTGGTGCCGTATCCGGGCGCGATCACGCCCAGCGCACGCCATCCCGTGCCGAGAGCCGTCCCGCTGGACCCGATGGTAGAGCCCCCCGGGTCGCTGGACCCGACGTTAGAGTCCGTCGGGCCGTCGTCGACGGGAGAGTCCGCCGGGTTGCAGCCGTTGGCCGCATTCTCGGGCAGCGGGGTCTGAATCCAGCCCTTGGCGTCCGCCGCCGATACGGCGCTGTACCAGGCGTCGGCCATCTTGGCGTAGCCCGCGTCCGTCGGGTGCGCGTCGTTCTGCAGTCCGTCGCTGACCGGCACCCGCTTCATGTCCACCAAAAGTACGTGCTTGCCCTCGCTTTGCAGGTCCTGCACCATGCCGGGCAGCGCCGCGTTGTATGCGTCGATGCGCGGCTGTAGCCCGGCCTTGCCGGTCGGGATGAGCTTGGCGACCAGCACCGTGGCACGTGGTGAGTGCGTCAGTGCCTGGTTGATCAGCTTCTTGAGCCGGGTGGGCGCCTCCGACAGGTGGTAGTCCTGGTTCATGTCGTTGGTGCCGGCGTGCAGGGTGATCACGTTCGGCTGATACCGCGGCACAGTGCAATAGGCGAAGGCCGCGATCTCGCCGATCCGCTTGCCCGGGTGCCCCTGATTGTCGGGGTCACTCATCGAGCCGCCCTTCACCGACCCGACGAAGTCAACGCTGCTCCAACTGTTCTCCAGATAGGTGTACAACTCGTCGCGGTAGCCGTTCCCATCGGAACTCTCCACGCCGTAGGTGATCGAGTCTCCGAGCGGCATCACCCGCAGCGAGGAGGGACGCGAGGGCCGCAGCCCACCCCAGTCCCTCATCGCTTCGTTGAGCAGGTCCTCCAGTTCCTCAAGCTGGTGGCCGAGCTCATCCGCCCTGTTGGCGACCCCGCTTCCGAACCAGGAATCGAGCCAGGGCACCCTGGACCTGACCCAGGTGCCGACGCTCCTCATGGCGTTGGCGAGATTGGCCTTCGCCCACGGGGCGAGGTACTTCTCCCACAGGAAGCCACCGGCCAGTCCGAGCAGCCCACCGATGATGATCTCGCTGGTCGCCTTAGGGGTGCCCAGGGTTCCGTTGAACGCGTTCATCATGAGCGGCCCCATGATGCCGGTAACGGCGCCCTGGAGGGGGGTGCAGACCAGCGGAATGGTCGCGGCGCCCACCCCGGTGGCCGTCAAGGCCGAGATGCACATCGTCCTGAGCCCATACCCCGTGGTCCAGGCGATCACCCCGGCGGCAACCGTCTTCCAGGACCAGGAGGTGGTGACCTCCCCGGCCGGGATGGTGACAGCCAGGCCGGCGCCGTTGGCGGTCACGTTCACCGTGCCGTCGAAATTCGGCCACTCCGAGGTATCGACGGTGGCGCCGTCCTGGTTGTCCGCGAGCGTCTGCTTGATCGCGGGGCCCAGTCCGCCGTGCTCCCTGATATCCGCCTGCATCTCCGGCACGATGTCCCGCAGGTCGGCAGGGTCCATGCCGAGGTCCGAGGCGTTGAGGGTGAGGATGAAGTCCTGGTCGGCCGCTCGCGCCGACGTGGCGGGAGCGACGCCCACCATCGCGGTGGCCACCACGACGGACAGCATGGAGACCAGGACATGACGGGAAAACAAGGCCACACGGCCAGTCGTACTTCGCGTATTCACGCATACCTCCGTATTCAGGAGTTGATCATCTCCAGCCCAGACCAAAATGGCGTGAATCCCCCATTAACACTCGCGGGTGGTTATGACGACTTGAGGCGGCCTGGGTGCTAAAGGTGGTCGCAACACCTGACCCTGAGGGGTGTTGCCATGACCGAGGCGCGTCGGACACGTAAGAAGCGGGGACCCGCTCCGCTCGCGGACAAACGTGATCAATACCTTCGGCTCATGGCACAGGGAATGAGCAGCTCGGCCGCGTGCCGGAAACCGGGTATCAACCGCAGGACCGGCACCCGGTGGCGGTACGGACGGACGGTGGTCGATCGAGCCGGCCTCGCTCTCCACTCGTCCCGTCCAGAAGTACGCACGGTTGCGCTCGGTGCGTACCGCTGCGGCCCTCGCGCAGCGCTACCCAGACCGGTTCACTGATCTCCTCTGGTACGCGCGGTCCGCCTCGACCCCGCCCACCTGGTCATCTGGGTACTGCTGGCCGGGACGCCCGAGCGGGAACCACCCGAGGTAGAAACGGCCGTCCTTGCTGCTGACGTGCACGTCCGCCCGGTCGTCCACAACCAGGCTGAAGTCCTCGGCAGAGAACTGGTTCATGACGAGCGTGGGCCGGGCCGAGCTGCCACTCGCGCAGCCGCAGTGCCTCGGCGGTGGTGGAGAGTCCGGGGCTAACGGGAGCCACGGTCACGAGCAGACCACTCTCGGTTCACCCTCATTAGAGGCATGATTGCCGGTGACTTCGAGCTTTCTTGTTCAGCAGTTCGGGTATCGGCTCTGGTCAGCGTGCGATCAGCCTGCCTTGCAGGGGAAGGGCGATGGTCCTGGCAACCCGGCCGTTCTTGATCCAGAAAACCCGGGTGGACTCTCCGCCGGTGGTGGCGAGTTCCGGGACGGTGTCGCCGTCCACGTCGAGCAGCGCCACGTTGGCCCCGCCCTTCCCGATCCAGTCAGGCCGGCGCGGCCCGGCGGCGGAGCCGTACAGGATGGCGACCTCGCCCCTGCCGCGAGCCCCCGCGACGAGGTCGGTGTAACCGTCCTTGTCGACGTCGCCGGCCGCGAGCGAGCCGGCGTAGTCATTGGCCGGGTCGCTGGTCCCGGCGATGCCGGGCAGAGCCAGTGTCTTCAACCGGCGCTTGTCGACGCCCACGGGACCGCCCCGTAGGACGAGAAGCCTGCCGGTGCCGATCCCGGCGATCACGTCGGCGTACTTGCCGCCGTGGAAGCGGCCGACCCGGACTGACCAGCCGAACGGCTCGCGCGTGCACCTGGCGGTGTTCGCCTTGTTGTCGGCACCCTCGACGCCACCCGCGCACGCCTGCACATCCATAACGCGGCCGTCCACATTTCCGCTGGTCACCATGGTGTTTCCAGTGATCGTCACGCCTCTGGCCGACCCTTTGAACACGTGGATGGCCCCGCCGATGTCGTATCCCGGCCGCCCAGACGGCGCGGTGACCACCAGGTCGCTGTAGCCGTCGCCGGTCACATCCCCGGCCGCCAGCCCGGCGCCGAACAGACGGCTGTGCTGGCTGAAGCCGACCACTCCCGGTGTGTCCTCGCTGAGCCGCAGTGCCCCGGATGAGGTGAGACCGCGGCGGGAGCCGTACAGGACGACGGCGGCGCCGCCGTGCACTGCCGCGGTGTTCAGCGTGGTCTCCGGCGCACCGACGGCGAGGTCGGCGTAACCGTCCCGGTTGAAGTCAGAGGTGGTCAGCGCGTTGCCGAAGCCGTGGCCGGTGCCGAGCCGGGGAACACCGCCCTGGCCGGGGGTGAACCGGCTGCTCCGGCCGACATGGCCGTCCGCGCGCCGGCCGTACAAGACGGTGACCGTGCCGCCGGTGCCGACCGCCACGTCTGCGAGGCCGTCTTTGTCGAAGTCGCCCGTCGACAGCGCGGTCGCGTGCTGGTTCAGGACCGCCGCTCTGCCCTTCAGAGGCTGAATCGTGAGCAGACCGGCGCCACCTACCACCAGGTCGGCCCCGCCGTCCCCGTTGACATCCCCACGAACGGGGCGAGAAGGCAACGAGGCTCCGGTGGCGAGCATGGCCGCCAACACGATGACCACTATGCGAGGGGACATGTAGGGATGCTAAGCGTTCCGTCGGTTACTGCGGCGCCAACGTCAAGCTATGTGACCCATCGAGATAGGTGGCCGAAGCCAAGCGGATTGGACTGAGTAACAGGATGGCGACTGAGAAGAGTTGGGCGGCCGCCGTGGCTCTTCGGCCGGGCACGACCCCCACCACCACGCGCCCGTGACGATCGGGCGGCCGGTGAGACCGAGGAGGCTCGTCACCGATCAGAACCGTCTCGGCCACGAAGCGTCCTTGGTCAGACGTCGGTGGCCGGCTTGAGCAGGCCGGTCTCATATGCTGCCGCGACCGCGGCCGCCCGGTCGTTCACCTCGAGTTTGGCGAAGATATGCAGCAGATGCGTCTTCACCGTCGCCTCGGTGATGAACAGCTTCGCGGCGATCTCACGATTGGTCGCGCCGCGGGCGATGAGCCCGAGCACCTCGACTTCCCGGCGGCTCAGCGTCCGCTGTTCCGGCTTGCGCACCTTGCGCGTCAGCACGTCGGCCACGGAGGGGGACAGCACCGTCTCACCGTGGGCCGCCGCCCGCACCGCGCGACGCAGGTCGGCGCGCGGAGTGTCCTTGAGCAGGTAGCCGGTGGCGCCCTGCTTGATCGCGGGCAGGACGTCGGCGTCATTGTCGAAGGTGGTCAGGACCAGTACCCGGATGCCGGGCGTCTGTTCGCGTAGCCGGCGGATGACCTCCGCGCCGCTCATCTTCGGCATGCGCAGGTCCATGAGCACGACATCGGGGTTGGTCCGCATGGCTACGACGAGTGCTTCCGGCCCGTCTGCCGCCTCACCGACGACTTCGAAGGCATCGTCGTCGGCGAAGATTCCACGCAGCCCATCGCGGACGACTGGATGGTCATCCACGATGATCATACGAATCGGCATGTCTCACAACGCGTTTCTGGAGTGGTCGGACGATCTCGAATCCGAGTCGGCGGGGATGGCCGGAATGGTGGCGGAGATCCCCGTTCCCTGGCCGGGGGCCGTCTCGATCTCGAAGTTCCCGGCCAGCCGGGTGACGCGCTGCCGCATCGCGATGAGGCCGAAGCCGCCCGCGTTCGAGGAGCCCGCCGCCTCAAGGGTGAAGCCGGACCCGTCGTCACGCACGTCCAGTGCCACGACGTCCTCCATGTACGACAGGGTAAGGGCGACCCGGGTGGCCGAGGCGTGCTTGCCGACGTTGGCCAGCGCCTCCTGCGCCACCCGCAGCAGGGTGACCTCCACCTCCAGATGCAGCGGCTGGGGGTCGCCGGTGACCGACACAGAGGCGAGTACGCCGGTGGTCTGCGACCATTTCGTCGCGGTGTCGTGCAGGGCGGTGGCGAGCTGGGCTTCGTCCAGCGGTGCCGGACGCAACGCCTGGACCGATCGGCGGGCTTCGTTCAGGCTCTCTCTGGCCAAGGTACGCACCGTGTTCAGGGGTGAGCGAACGGCGGGCATGTCGTCGATCACGCTGTCGGCGGCTTCGAGCTGGGTGAGGATGGCGGTCAGACCCTGCGCGATGGTGTCGTGGATCTCCCTGGCCATCCGCTGCCGCTCCGCGAGCACACCGGCCTCACGAGCGCGGGTCAGTAGCTGGGCCTGCAGGTCGGCATTCTCCTCCGCGAGCGCGGCCAGCTTGGCGCCGGTCTCCTGCAACTGCGCGATCATCACCTTGCGATTCTCGTTCTGATCGCGGATGGCCTGGCTGACCAGGCCGATCGCGGAGGCGACCAGCAGCGCGACGAGGAAGGAGAAGAGCATCTGGCTCGGGGTCCGCCCTTGCTCAGGGCGAGCGACGACCAGCAGACCGGCTGTCGCAGCCACCCCTGCGTATGCCCACCACCCAGGGATCAGGGTGAAGGACTGGATGAACATCGCCAGGGCCGTCACCGTGAACAGCGTGTCGATTCTGATCAGTGCCCCGATGACGGTGAGCATCACGATGAAGTAAATGATCACCACCACCGGTCTCTCGATCCAGCCGGGATGCGACATGACCATGAACCAGTACCAGGCACCGGCGAGCAACGCCAGGGCCGGCACCTCCGGCCTCCAGTCCCGCAGTAAGGCGAAGACCGCCGGAAGCAGGATGAAGAGGTACGGCAGGGCGGGCCAGACGCGATCCCAGCGCGAGGCGGCGGGGTCGTCGGCGGCTACCACCGAAACGCCCTGAGGGCGACGCCGCCGGCGACGATGGATATCGCGACCATGACGCCCAGGGTGATCGGGGACGTCGCATCGCCGGCCCAGCCGTCGCGGATTGCCCGGACTGCGGGGGCCATGGGGGTCAGGTCGCCGATGGCACGCATCGAGCCGGACATGGTCTCGCGGGGAATGATGGCGCCGGAGAGGAAGCTCATCGGAAAGAAGAGGCTCAGCCCGATCACCGTCGCGGTGCGGCCGCTGGGGACGAGCGCGCCGACGAGGAGGCCGATGGAGCTGAGGCTCAGCGCGCTGAGTATCCACGCCAGGAGAACGCTCCCCGCGTTTGCGGGTGCCGTCAGCCCGTAGACGGCCAGGCCGATGACTGTCAGCAGCGCCGTCCCGAGGGCGGCCAGCAGCATGTGAGCAGCCCACTGGGCACCGAACAGCATGGTGGGCGAGGCGGGAGTGGCGCGCAGCCGCTTCAGCACCCGGCGTTCTCTGTACCCGGCGAGTGTGGCGGGGAGGATGACCAGCGCGGCGAGACCGATGACGAAGATGCTCAGCATCGGCACCGTGGCGTCGATGGCCGGCAGCCCGCCCGGCAGGGGTTTGCCGCTGCGCAACTTGACCCACAGCATGATCGCCGGGAAGGCCAAGGCGAAGAACGCCGACATCGGATCACGCATGATCAGTTTGAGCTCGACCGCGATGACTTGCGTGATGCCTTTCATTCCACTTCCCTTCCGGTCAGCGCGAAGTACGCGCCCTCCAGCGAATCGGATCGCCCCTTTGTGATCAGCTCGCGCGGGCTGCCCTCGGCGACGACCAGGCCCTGGTCGATGATCGCGATGCGGTCGCACAGCGCCTCGGCCTCGTCCATGAAATGGGTGACCAGTACGATGGTGACCCCGCGCTCGCGCATGTCGCGGATCAGACCCCAGGTGTTACGGCGGGCGGAGGGGTCCAGGCCCGTGGTGAGCTCGTCGAGGAAGACGACTTCCGGGTTGCCGACCAGGGCCAGCGCGATGAACAGTCGCTGCTTCCAGCCGCCGGACAGGCTCGCGAAGCCGGCGCGCTTCTTGTCTGTCAGCCCCCACTCGTCCATGATCTCCCGCCAGTCGGCGGGCTTGTCGTAGAAGGAGGCATACATCCGTAACGCCTCACTGACTTTGATCGCGTCGGGCAGGGCTGCCTCCTGCAGCTGGACACCGATGCGCTGCATCAGCTTGCGCCGGTCGTTCTGCGGGTCCAGACCCAGCACCCGCAGGGTGCCGCCGTCTCGCCGCCGCAATCCCGACATGCATTCCACGACCGTGGTCTTCCCCGCTCCGTTGGCGCCGACGATTCCGAAGATCTCGCCTCGCCTCACCTGCAGGGAGACGCTGTCCACCGCCTTGCCGGTCCGGTAGCTCTTGCTCAAGCCGTCGATCTCGATGACTGTCATGTTTCGAGAATCACCGGTGGGCGACGCTTCCGGCATCCATCGAATGGTTGATGGGGGGCGGCCCTATGCGCCTGGCCACAGCCCCGGCCTGTTCGCCGCGTTCGACCTAGTGCCGCATCAGGCAGCGTCTGCCTTGCCGCCGGGTGCTTTCAGTGGCGTCCAAGTGAGATGCCAGGGCGTTCTGTGACTCTGAGCTTCCGGCACTGAGATCGCAGGAGGCTTTGCGTGGGGATTCGCGACTTTTTCCTGGCCAGCCGGCTACGCAGGGGGCCGACGCTGTTCCTTCCGTACGTGCCCGATCCGGGGGTGGTTCTGGAGACTGTGCAACTCCTCACGCCCCGGCGGCGGTCGAGGATGGCGTCGATCAGGTCCGGGAAAGGATTCCGTCCACCACCCACCTGGGCGAGATAGGCAACAGAGCGAACGTGGCCTGATGCGGCACTAGGTGGTCGTGCCCGGCTGTCGGAGGGCGGCACTACGGTGCCGCCATGACACGTGAACCCTCCACGCCCGTGGACTCCCGGGCACCTTCGGTGTCCCGGACGTCTCCGGACGGCGACTGGGACCGGCAGCTCGCCGACGCCTTCGCCGTCCTGCTCGGCCGCCCCCTGCGAGAGTACGACCCCGACGCAGTCTACGTCGCCTGTGTCGACGGCAATCTGCTGAACGAGACCGGGTTCCGGCAGGACGCCGCCTGGGTACGTCCCGCAGCTCTGAGCGGCGCCGAACCGGTCGTCTGGGACTACGTCCTGTTCGACGAGACCGAACGGACCCCGGTCTTCGACGTGAGCGGATCGTTCTTCGATTTCTGGGCACCCGATGGGGGTTCGGGGTCTCCTTCGTCTCTCAAGTCGCCGTCCTGTCGAGAAAACCGACGACGCGGGTGTTGAGGTCGGAGGCCTCGTGCCATGGCATCGCGTGGTGGGAGAGGCCCGGCAGCACCGCGGTCTCCGCGTGCGGCAGGAGGCGGGTGACGGCGGACGCGACGCGGTGAGGGGGATGGGCCCGGCCACGTCCGGCGAGGAGCACAAGAGTCGGCGTCGTAAGTGTGCGCAGTAGTCCGGGCTCGGGCTGCTTCCCGGTCACGATTTTCGCGTCAGGGAACTCCGCGGCCAGGCCGTACAGCCGCAGCCAGGCGGGGTCGGTTTCCACGCCGCCGGTCTCCCACGCCAGGAAAGCTCGCGCGCGTGAGGCCGTCGGCCGGATGAGGGACGGCAGCGCGCGTGCCAGATATCCCACCCGGAATCCTCCGAAACACTGCGTCGGATCGAGGAGAACGAGCCGCCGGACCCGCTGAGGTGCGTGGAGGCCGTATGTCAGGGCGACCCACCCGCCGTAGGAGTGCCCGCACACGGCGACGCTTCCGACCCCGAGCCCGTCGAGCACCCCGTCCAGCCAGCCGAGCAGGCCGGGGATGTTGCGAGGAGGCCGCTCGCCCCGGACGCTCCGTCCCGGCTCGCCGATGCGGTCCACGGCGTACACCCGATGTCGGCGTGCGAACTCGGCGACGTTGGCGAACCACATCGCCGCGGTGGTGCCACCGCCGTGTAACAGGATCAGTGGCGGGCCGTCCGCGGGCCCGCACGCGTTCACCCGCGTCGTTCCGTATGTCGACGGTAGGTCGATCGGCTCGACCCGGACCGGCCAACGCTCCAGGACCGCGTCATAGGCGGCGAGGAAAGCCGCGTTCGTGCCGTGGCCATCACCGGACATGCCCCACCTCAACAGGTAGCTCGCCAAGCAAGAATCTCGCTGAGCGAGATATTGCCATAATATGGCAGCGGCGACGACGGAGAAAGGCGGCAGACGACGTGAACGAGCAGGACGCCGGGATGCGAGTGGTGCACCTGCTGCGCGCCATCACCATGGAGCTCGACCGGGTCGGGGAGAGATTCGCCACCCGACACGCCCTCCACCCGACCGATGTGCGTGCGCTCATCTGCCTCCTGGATGCCGCCCGTACGGGCGCGCCCGCCACCCCGGGAGTGCTGGGGGCGCGACTTGGCCTCAACTCCGCGGGTACCACGGCGGTGATCGACCGTCTGGAAAGACTCGGTCATGTGCGCCGGGAGCGCGACACCCGAGACCGTCGGCGTGTGCTGTTGAAAGTGGATGAGAGCGCGGTCGCGCTCGGCTGGAGCTTCTTCGGCCCGCTCATCCACGAGGTAGTCGCCGTCATGAGCCGGTTCGACGCCGCGGACCAGGCGACCGTCGAGCGCTTTCTCGGCGGCGTGCACGAGGCTGTCACCCGGAAGCGAACCAGCCAGGAGTAGCACTTGCGGTATTCCCTTTTGGGCCCTTCAAGGTAGCCGACGGCCACAAGTACAACGCGTGCCCGGAAAAGGTGGTTTATAGCGAGGGCCTGGCCTACGGCTACGTCGATCAGCTCGCCACGGTCAAAAGCTCAGGGAGATCATCGAGGACCCCGCGTCCGCATGGTGCGGTCGGCCGAGGTGACCTTCGATCTCGATCGCCCCTGGCTT
This sequence comes from Streptosporangium sp. NPDC001681, assembly GCF_040298085.1. NCBI lineage: Bacteria > Bacillati > Actinomycetota > Actinomycetes > Streptosporangiales > Streptosporangiaceae > Streptosporangium > Streptosporangium sp. NPDC001681. Next base: position 15,269 of record NZ_JBEOZN010000090.1, read on the forward strand.
GATCTCTGACCTGTGCCTCGTTGCCGGGCGGCGATGTACTCGTCCACCGTCGTGAATCTTTCCGCGGTCGCCGTCCCTATGGTTGCCCGCCGGGCCGGGGTGGAGTCGTCTCGGCGATATCCGGGGCCGCGGCGGCCTGTCCATGGCGCTGCCCGCGCAGTCTCAGTAGTCCGGTGACGGTCACGGGCACGAGCATGACATGGCACAACGCCAACGTGATCTTGCTGGTGTCGTCGAAATCAGCGGGAATCGTCATGACAAGGATGGTCCCGAGCGCGATCGCCGGGGCGACGACCAGCGCCGCGGGCACCACCCATGGCCAGATTCGGGTGAGTATCGCCACTGCGGTCATCCCCACAAGCAACGGCAGGACGGTGAAGCCGGCGACGGTGAGCGCGTCGACCTCAGCGGGCTGACCCGAGGCGGTGAACCGGAAGTCGCCGCCGGCGGCACGCCCAAGCCCGTAGATGACGAGATTGAGGAACAGCGCGGCTGCCGCAGTTGCGACGACGGTGATGATGGGGCTGCCGTAACCGTATCCGTTCGAGCCGTCCGGTGCCCGATCGGATGCGTTCTTCGAGGTGTTCATCTGGCTCTCCGCGCTTTCCGTCAAGGCCGCCGCTCCCCGCTGCGCAGGTACGCTTCGATCCGATCGAGCGCTCCGGCCCAGACCTCCTGCACGAAGAAGTCACGCATCTCAGGCGTCGGGAATCCGGTCTGCACCACCGTGAGGAGCGTTCCGTCGTCGTGCTCTTCAAACGTGATCTCGATCGTGGTCGTCATGGTCATGCCGTCCGGGCTGATGCCGGTGGATTCGGTGACCAGGCGATGCGGACGGTCGATGACCAGGAAGGTCTGTGTCTCGCGGAACAGAGTGCCGGAGTCCGGTCCCCACACCGCGGTCTGCCGGCCTCCGACGCGCAGGTCTACGTCGATCTCCACGATGCCGGGCCTCTCGTCGAGGATGCTGAACCAGATTTTCTGCTTCTCGGCGTCGGTGTAGGCGTCGAAGACCTCTTCCGGACTCGCGGGCAGGAAACGGCTTGTGCGCAGCCGAGTGGTCTCGATGTTCTGGGTCATTGGTCGTTTTCCTTCTTGAGGGTGAAGTAGGCGTCGAGGCCGTCGAGCCGACGTTCCCAGAGCCGTTGGTAGAACCTGATCCAGGACATGACGTCCTCCAGTCGTTCGGTGCCCAGACGACACTGCCGTGATCGCCCGACCTTCTCCGTGGTGACCAGCCCGGCGTTCTCCAGGACATGCACATGCTTCTTCATGCCGGTGAGCGACATGCCGAACGGTTCGGCCAACTCGCCGATCGAGGCGGGACCCTGGCCGAGCCGGATGAGGATCTGTCGTCGTGTCGCATCTGCGAGGGCCGCGAACGTACGGTCAAGGACCTCTTGCTGAACCATATGGTTTACTATAGATCACTGAACCAGAAGGTTCAATAAGTGGTCGGGCGGCGTACATGGACAGATCAAAGGTTCCAACTGCCGTCGTCCGGCATCCTCGGCGTCGTCTCGATCAGGATCCGGCCACATGATCACGGGACATCGCCGGGAACGGCCTTGATTCGGTTCGCCGGGACGTAGACGTGAGAGTGCCGACGGGCGGGCTCCCGGCCCGTTCTCGGAGGTGGTGGATCGAGTGACACACGGATGCCCATCCTGCTCGCATCGGGCGAAGGCAGGGTGGGCCTCGGTACAGCGGATGTGAGGCCGAACCATTGCGCCGGTCGTACGCCTACCACCGGCGGTACCGCTGCGAGAACCCGGACGTGCGGTATCGGAGGCACCAATGTCAAGCTGGGTGACCCGTCCGAGTGGGCCGCCTGTCAGAGGGGTCCGGTTCCCGCAGAGGAGTAATCCTCTGGATCGCGCTCGTACGGCTCACACCCACTCTCCGAGCGTGAGCGGTAACCCCGATCAAGCTCCTTACTACGCCGAAGCCCTGGTTTCGAGACGTGTTCGCGATCAAGGTTCGGCGGGGTTTCCTTGTGATCCACAAGCGCCTCGCAAGCAGGTTCCGCCATGGTCCCAAGAGAAGGCGGCGATGGGGGAGGGCGGGGTTGAAGGTTCCGGGACGTGCTTCCGTGTGCCTGCTGGCGGCTTTCCTGTGCGAGCTGGTGGCCGTGGGAGTCAGCCTCGCTCTTCTGCCCGGCCTTGCGGCGGAGCTGGGGAGGCAGGAGAAGGGCGGTGACGGGGTGAGCTTCTACACCGAGTTCGCGCTGGACAAGGCCCAGACGCTGCTGTACTCCTACGCCATAGTGGGGGCGATCACGCTGGCGCTGGCGGCTCTGGTACGGCGACGAGGCGGGACGCCGGGCACGCGGGCCGCCATGGCGGTGGGCCTCGTACCGTACACGCTGCTCTGTTTCTTCTTGTGGTCGACGTCGGCTTTCCGGGCCGATGAAGTCCTGGACCGGTACTCGCACCTGGCCGCCTGGCTGGCGGTCATGGTCTGGCTCCTCTACGTCGCCGCGACGATCCTGCTGTTCCTCTCCAGGAAGAACATGCGTGGAGCTGACTAGATGATCATTTACAGGGGGTGGCCATGAGCCGGCCGATGCGATCACGGCTTGGGCGCGGAAATCCCGAGGAGCGCGGCGTCATGGGCGGCCTGGTGGATCTCGGACGCCGGGGGGTGCTCCTGCTCGGTGCGGTGGCGGTGCTCGCGGCGTGTGCATCGACTGCGCAAGGCGCGGATGACGAGCGGGTCCGCACGGACCTGGAGCCGCTGGAACGCCGGTTCGCCGCGCTCGGCCGGTTGTCTGGCGCGCACTGGCTCGGCATCGTCTTGGGCGGCGATTCCAGGTTGTCCGTTCCGGGCCCCAGCGACGTTCGACTGGTGGGAATCGCCCAGTTGAGAGCAGGCGCCGTCGCCGCCGTCGTGGGAACGCCACAGTGGGATTTCGAGCCCGAGACGCCGAGTTCGCCTCCGGAGCCGCTCGCCGAGTTCATGCCCGCGGGCGCCCGGTGGGTCCGGAGCGGATCCTTCGACCTTGAGGTGACGAGCGAAGGAGACTCCGGAGCGTTCTACCTCGATCCGGAGACGGACAGCGTCTACTTCGATTACGTCGACCAATGAGAACAGAATTCCGGGATCGGGCCGTTGCGGACACAGTCGTCGACTGGCTCATGCCGACCTTGCCTGCGCTGCTGGAATCGGCAGGCCCCAGGACCGGCCGCTACCGGATCGGGGGAGAGACCATGCCGCAGTCGACTGGCCTGTCCCCCGTCGGCAAGGGTTGTTGACTGTGACCGCGAGAAGCAGCAACGTTTGAGCGCCGGTTGCGGGGGCTTCGGGGCGGTGATGTCGATGAGATTTAGTGACGGTGTTGGGGTACCGTCAACGGACATGTCACCAATCGCCAAACGCGGCTGATCCCTGGATCGGATGGAACATCCGCCGCACAAATCATGATCTTTACGATAGGAAGACGTCGTGACCAACGATCAGCGGCATGGCAGTCGCTGGCAGGACCGCTCGCGTGCGACCCGTCCCGTAGAGATCCTGGTGAGCGCCCTGGCGGTCGGAGCGGGATTCGGCGCGGCGACCTCCCTCGTGAACGCCCTCTCCCACGGCTACGCCGACCTTGAAAGCCGTGCCTACACCACCAGCGGGTGGTCAATCGCGGAGATCATGAGCGTGCTGCTCGACTCCGGCTGGGCTTGGGCGGGGTTGGCGGTCGCCATGGGGTGGCTGGTAACCCGCGCAAGAGAGATCCGTCCTGCGGCACTGGCCCGAGGCGCTGCCGCGGGTGCACTGGCCCTGCTCGCGGCCACGGCCGCCTACAGCGTCATGGAAACCATGCGCAACGGCGAACCCTTGTCATCCTGGTACGAGACCGAGCCGCTTGTGTGGTGGGTCACCAGCGTCCTCTTCGGGGCGCCCCTGGGTGCCGTAGGTGCGTTCGTCAAGCGTCCGGGAGTGATCGGTCTCCTCGCGAGATTGACCGTGCCGGCCGGCGCTGCCGTACAGATGATCCTGCTCCCACCGGGCAGAAATGAGGTGATCGCGACCATAGGGAAGACGGTCGTGTGGGTGGCGGCTGCCGCGAGTATCGGCTTCATCGTCGTCCGTTTCCTCCTCGTGGAGCGACGTCGGCGCTCTCTGGCAGCTGCGGAGTCGCCGTAAGCAGATCCGCTTGGCGGTGTGGCGCTGCTTGCGCGGCGCGTCCAGAACATCGGGCAGCGATCTCGAACAGGCCGGTGTCGGGTTTGCGGATGCCCTCGATTCCTGAGGGCGCGTAGGCGTCAACGGCCGCGGCCAACCCCGTCTACTGAATCTTGCCGAGCTGGTTGTCTGCGGTGCCGTTGGCAACGATCGGCAGACCGTCGGATGGTGGGTGCTTGACCGGCCGGTATGACGCGATCGGCCGACCCACAGGGGCCGTTCGCCTTACCGGGATCGCCGATGGGTTCGCCGGTATCCGCGTGGGTAGCTCGATGGCATGCTCGCCGTGCTGGTCCGCTGGGGGCTCCGTCTCCTCGCCCTCCTGATCGGCGCCTGCCTGGCTCTGGCGTTTCCGGCCGTCAGCGCGTGGTGGTGGGCGTGGGTGGGGCTCGTTCCTCTCCTGCTGCTCCTGGCCCGCGCAGGATCTTTTCGGGAGGCGGCATGGCGCAGTTGGTTGGCGGCGGGCGGCTTCTTTGTGACGCTGCACCACTGGGTGCTCCCCTACCTGGGAGTCTTCTCGGTGGTGGCGGCTGGAATAGTCGGCCTGGTCTGGGTGCCCTTCGGGCTTGCCGCCTACGGGCTACTGCGGCGGCCCTCGCTCGCCAGAGTGCTGGTGGCGATGCTCGTACTGCCCTCGGTGTGGCTGACCGTCGAAGCGCTGCGCTCCTGGAAGCACCTGGGCGGGACGTGGGGGCTCCTCGGCCTCAGCCAGTGGACGGTAAGGCCGGTACTCGCCGTCGCCGCCCTCGGCGGGGTGTGGCTGCTGAGCTTCCTGCTGGTCACGGTCAACATCGGAATCACCGCCCTGCTGATCCCCGGCGCCATGCTCCGTACCCGGCTGGTCGGCGGGGGAGTCGCCGTCGTTCTGGCCGCGGCCGCGGTCGGCTACGGGATATTACGGCCGGAGCCGGTGGTGACCGGCAGCATGCGCGTGGCGGGTGTGCAGCCCGGTATCGTCTACGGCCCGCAGAAGCGCCTCGCCGTCCATCTGCGGCTCACCCACGAACTCGCGGGACTCGACCACGACGTCATCGTGTGGGGCCAGAGCAGCGTCGGACTCGACCCCAAGCAGCGGCCCGACGTTGATCGCCAGTTGCGTGAGGCCGCTGCGGCGACAGGCAGCGACCTGCTGGTCAACGTGGACGCTCGCGGCCCGTCCGGGCAGATCACCAAATCGACCTACCAGTACACCGGCAAAGGGCTCGTGGCCACGTACGCCAAGCAGCGGCTGGCGCCCTTCGGCGAGTACATACCGCTGCGACCGCTGCTCGGCTGGATAGCCGATTACACCGGGGCCCCCAAACAGGACCGATCCCCCGGCGACAAGCTGACGACGCTGAACGTCTCCGGTCTGAAGGTTGGCCCACTGATCTCCTACGAGTCGACCTTCCCCGACATGCGGCGCGACCTCGCGCGCATGGGCGCCGATGTCACCATCGTGCAAGGCTCGCTCACCACATTCCACGGCAGCTGGGCACATTCACAGCAGGCCGGCTTCGAGGCCGTACGAGCGGTGGAGTCCGGCCGCCCAGCGGTGCTGGTGGAGCTCGACGGGACCTCGGCGGCATTCGACGCGCGAGGCAGGCCATTGATATGGGTCCCGCCCGAGTATCGCGGCACCTTCATCGTCGACGTACCGCTCTCCAGCGAAGAAACGCTCTACGTCCGGTTGGGCGACTGGGTGCCTCTCATGTCCGGTGCGATCGTGATCGCGGCCATTCTCGGGCTTGCCATCCGGAGGGTCGGGCGGCGCCTGGCCCATTGGGGCTGCCGCGAGACTCGGGCAGACAGCAACCGTAGTCGGAGATAGCAGAACGAAGGGCCAGGCCCGCACAGCCCTCACCTTCTGTTCCGTAGCCAGTTCGAGATCGTCCGTCGGCGTCCACCGGCATCCCCAAGACCTGTTCACAGGCCCTTGATCGTTTTCTGTGAGTGTCCATCCCTGTCCAGGGGTGGTGTCAGCACTTCCGTTAGGAAGATCGAGCGTAGTGCCAGGGTTTCAGGCATCGCTCCCGCTTCATCGCACGTGTGCTCGGCGTTGCCGCCCGCCACGCAGAAAAGCACAAGGCCGAACGCCGAAGCAGGCAAGGTCCCCGATGGAATGCGCCCGTTATCATCTCAGCTGAGCTTCACTTTTCCGTTGAATGCCTCAAAAACCCAAAACAAGGACAAACGCCCCATGAGACGATGGGCTGCCCTAGCAGTCGCCGTACTGATCGCGTCCATGTCGGGCGCCATGAGTCCCGCCGCCGCGCAGGCAGGCGCTCCTGATCCGGCACGTGCGCTCAAGCAGCAGTTCCGAAATGAGCATGGCGTTCGGATTTCCGAGACCAACCGCTTCTTCTACGGTAAGAAGTCGACGATCTCCGGGAGTGGGATCCGGATCAGCGGTCATCTCCAGTTGGCCCCGTCAGGTCCGGTGGCTGCGGATTTCACCTGGTGGGATCTCTCCCGGCCGAAAGGCAAGGGGCTCCCGTCCAAGAAATCGGACCCCTACCGGGTGATCCGCGTCGGTAAAAACGTGTACGACGACGCCACCCGGTACCCCGGGCCCGTTCCGGATGGCAAGAAGTGGGTCCGGTTCCCGAACGAGCACAGGGGACGCATGAACCGGGACATGGCCCGGGACGCCAGCCTGCAGCCGATCGACATGTACGACCTGTCCATGATGAAGGCCGTACTGAAGCGCTCAGCGAGCAAGGCCGTCTCCGGCGGTTTCCTCTACCGAGGCACCGTGAGCTACCAAGAACTGCGCAGGATTTCCAAGAGCGCCCCCATCGCTTGGACCTCGGGGAAGCCCATCGGCAAGAAGAGCAAGGGGAAGGTCTCCTGGCAACTCTGGACCGGCCGTGACGGTCTGCCCAAGCGCCTGATCACCACCGACACCGCGGGAGGGGGGAAAGAACCGCTGGTCAAGCGGAGCGACACGCGCTACACCGACTGGGGATGCCATCTCGTCATCACCACCCCGCCCGCCGATGAGGTCATCGACGAAGGTGATCTGTTGGAGTACGTCCGCATGCAGAACACGTCCGCTCCGACGGACGCCAAGAACACTTAAGACGCTCTGGCGATCACGAGAACGGCCCGCCGGTTATGGAAGATCGCCAGATATTCCAAGATCGCGTTGGCGGGCTTGATGTACCGGGTTAGCTAGGAGTTGGATGGCTGCTCGCAGCGAAGGCGAGGGTCAGTGCCGAGAACTGCTGCAAATTTGTGAAGACGCGGAATTTCGTGTCGGTGGCTCCGTCGAACCGGCGTGTACGACAGGAGGCCGACTTCCGCCGTAGGCTGAATCTCGCACATGACGGACAGGAGGCTGAGGTGGCCGAGACGACGCTGACCGAGACGATGGTGGCCGAGGTGATGGCCGAGCTGGCCGAGCTCGAGGATCCGAAGACACGCGAGGTGAACGAGAAACACGGTGACGATCACGGTGTGAACCTCGGCAAGCTGCGCGCGCTCGCGAAGCGGCTGAAGACGCAGCAGGAACTCGCGTGCCGGCTCTGGGAGACGGATGACACCGCGGCGAGACTGCTGGCGATCCTGATCTGCCGCCCGAAGGCGTTCGAGCGTGACAAGTTGGATGTCATGTTGCGCGAGGCGCGCACACCCAAGGTGCACGACTGGCTCGTGAACTACGTGGTGAAGAAGAACCCGCACTCCGAAGAGCTGCGCCTGGCCTGGTCCGCCGATCCGGATCCAGTGGTCGCGAGTGCCGGCTGGGCGCTGACCACCGAACGCGTGACGAAGAAGCCCGAGGGCCTCGACCTCGCAGGACTGCTCGACGTCATCAAGGCGGAGATGAAAGACGCCCCGGATCGCCTGCAGTGGGCGATGAACCACTGCCTGGCTCAGATCGGGATCGAGCACGACGAGCACCGCGCCCGTGCAATCGACATTGGTGAGCGCCTGGAGGTGCTCAAGGACTATCCGACTTCCCCGGGCTGCACGTCTCCGTTCGCGCCCATCTGGATCACCGAGATGGTGCGCCGACAGCACGATAAGTAGGAAGGTTCGCGCTCACGCTCGTGCCGTCAAGCATCATCTGCTCGGCGCTGTGTGGTGCGCACGCTCCCTAGGGCATTCCGGGAGGGACGGGCTCCGCGGTACCGCGCCGCGCCACGAACACGAACTCCCTGCCCGGCCGGTCGGGTGCGTCGCGTACGTCCTCGACGACGAAGCCGTGCTCGTGCAAGTCCCGCTCGATCTCCGTACGTTCGCGGAAGCGAAGTGTCGATTCCGAGGTCAGTACGTCCCCGTCCGCGGCGAACACGTGCGTACCCCGGAAGCTCACCAGCGGCAGGCTCACGTCCGTCAGCTCGGCCCAGGTCTCGACGTGGCCGACGCCCGGGATGTCCGTCATGCGGTACGTGGTCTCGCGCGTCCACTCCGCCCACTCCTCCCACACGCGCTGCGCCGGATCGCGCGTCTCGAAGACAAGCCGCCCGCCGGGCCGCAGCGCCTCGTACGCGCCGCGCAGCGTCGTACGCCATGCCTGCGGATCGGCGATCGCCTGGGCGACGTTCCCGGTCATCGTCACCAGGTCGATCTGCATGGGCGGCAGGTCCCCCGCGTCGCCGTCGAGCCAGCGCACCCGCTCCGCGCCCGGCTTGCCACGCGCGACGTCGACGGACGCCCGCGCGGGATCGATCCCGGTGACCGTAATCCCGCGCTCGGCGAGCAGCAGCGCGAACACGCCCGTACCGCACCCGATGTCCAGCACGGACCGCGCGCCGAACTCCTCCGCCATCGCGAGATACGCGTCGAGATCGCTGCGGTCCGGATCGAGTGGGTCGTAGATGGCGGCGAGGCGCGGATGCCCGAAAGCTGTGTCAACCATGGAGGCGAACGTATGTGGCCCCGAGCCCGCGCGGCCACTGCTTTCTCGGGTTACGGCGCCAAGCGGGCGCGGCGAAGTGCGCCGCTGATCCCGGCGCCCCTATCGGGCACGGCCGTACCGAAGCGAACCTCGGCCAGGCCGCTAAGTGGGTGTTTGATCCCAGGAGATGGGGAATCGCCTGATCCATTCGGTAGCCTGTGCGCCCGACTTGTACTCTTTCAATGGATTCCGAAACGGCAGCCTTCGAGGAACAGGCCGCCGAGCGCCGGTCCCGTCCAGGAAAATCCTGTCTCATCCCAAGACCTGGCGCCCTGTCCTTACCCGCCGGTGAGGGATACCCATCGAGGCCTGGGCGGCCGATGTGCCGCGCGGTACGCCGGAGGCATGGCCGAGCAGCGACCGTACCCCAGCGACCTGTCCGACGCCCGCTGGAAGCTCATCGAACCCGTGCTGAGCGCCTGGCGCGCCGACCGCCGCGGCAGAGGCCTGGACATCGGCCGCCCCTGCGAGCATGACCTGCGCGCCATCATGAACGCCATCGTCTACGTCGACCGCACCGGCATCCCCTGGCGTTATCCGCCGCACGAGTATCCGCCCTGGCAGAGCGTCTACGGCTACTTCGCCCACTGGCAGAACGACGGCGTCTTCACCCAGCTCAGCGGCCTGCTGCGCCGATTGGTACGCGCCGCCGAAGGCCGTGATCCCGAACCGACGGCCTGCGTCATCGACGCCCAAAGCGTCAAGACCTCGGCCAACGTGCCCGCCGCCGGCCAGGGCTACGACGCGGGTAAGAAGATCACCGGTCGCAAGCGCAGCATCGTCACCGACACCCTCGGCCTGCTACTGGCGGTCATGGTCACCGCTGCCAGTGTCTCCGACGGGGCCGCCGGCCTGCCCCTGCCGACCCAGGTCGCCGCCGATCACCCGACCATCACCAAGACCTGGGCCGACAGCGCCTACCGCACCACGGTCATCGAAGGTGGCGCCGCGCTGGGCATCGACCTCGAAGTCGTTCGCCGCGACTCCGCCACCAGGGGATTCACCGTTCTGCCTCGACGCTGGGTCATCGAGCGCACGCTGGGCCGGCTGATGTTCCACCGCCGCCTGGCCCGCGACTACGAAGCCCTGCCTACCCGCTCCGAAGCCATGATTCACATCGCCATGATCGACCTCATGACCCGCCGCCTCACCCGCGAATCCACCCCAACCTGGAGAGACACCTGAAACCACAATCAGACAGAACTCACGGGATCAAACACCCACTCAAGGAACTGTTCGCGCGGGGAACGGCTCCCGAGGTGGCGCCGAAAACAGCGGGTATATGGTGGAAAACGGACAGTGAGCCATTGTCTCCGGTCCGGACTCGGCCGTCACAGCCCCTCGTAGCCCCCCTCGCGGGCGATGACCGGCTTGCTCCACCGGGCATCATGCGGAAGGGCGCCACGAGGGAACACGGAGGACGTCATGCCGAGCAACAGAGCCGTCTCCTACCAGGGACCGGGCAAGGTGGAAGTCCAGAACATCGGCTACCCCGAGTTCGAGCTCAAGGACGGCCCGGGGGTCAACCCCGCCAACGTGGGCCGCAAGGTGCCGCACGGGGCGATCGTCAAGACCGTCGCGACGAACATCTGCGGCAGCGACCAGCACATGGTCCGTGGCCGCACCACCGCGCCCATCGGCCTCGTGCTCGGCCACGAGATCACCGGAGAGGTCGTCGAGGTCGGCCCGGACGCGGAGTTCACGAAGGTGGGCGACCTCGTCTCGGTGCCCTTCAACATCTCCTGTGGCCGCTGCCGCAACTGCAAGGAGGGCAAGACCGGGATCTGTGAGAACGTCAACCCCGACCGGCCGGGCTCGGCGTACGGGTATGTCGACATGGGCGGCTGGGTCGGCGGGCAGGCCCAGTACGTCCTGGTGCCCTATGCCGACTGGAACCTGCTCAAGTTCCCGGACAGGGACCAGGCGATGGAGAAGATCCTCGACCTGGCCATGCTCACCGACATCTTCCCGACCGGCTTCCACGGCTGTGTCACCGCCGGGGTGAAGCCGGGATCGACCGTCTACATCGCGGGTGCGGGCCCGGTCGGGCTCGCCGCGGCGGTCTCGGCGTTCCTCCTCGGGGCCGCCGCGGTCATCGTCGGCGACCTGAACAAGGACCGCCTGGCGCAGGCCCGCAGCTTCGGCTGCGAGACCGTCGACGTGTCACGGGGCGAGCCCAGGGACCAGATCGAGCAGATCCTCGGCGTGCCGGAGGTCGACTGCGGCGTCGACGCCGTCGGCTTCGAGGCGCGCGGCCACGGCGCCGACGCCGGACAGGAACGCCCGGCCACCGTGCTCAACTCGCTCATGGAGATCACCCGAGCGGGCGGCGCGCTCGGCATCCCCGGCCTGTACGTGACCGGTGACCCGGGTGCCCACGACGAGGCGGCGAAGCAGGGCTCGCTCTCCCTCCGGCTCGGCCTCGGCTGGGCCAGGTCACTCTCCTTCACCACGGGCCAGTGCCCCGTCATGCGCTACAACTACTACCTGATGCAGGCGATCCTGCACGACAGGGTGCAGATCGCGAAGGCGGTCAACGCGGTGCCGATCCCGCTGGAGCGGGCACCCCAGGGGTATCAGGACTTCGACCAGGGCGCCGCGTCCAAGTTCGTGCTCGACCCCAACGGCATGCTCGGCACGACGGGGTAGCGATCCGTCACCGACGCCGGATCCCGCGTGCGGGCGGGGTGAACCGATCCCTTCCCCGTACGTGCCACCGCTCCCGGTGGTCGCCCGGATTCAAAGTGCTTCGACGAACAACTCGGCCTCGCGCTCGCCCATGCCGGTCTCGCCCCGCACCAGATAGACCGCCTGCTCGGCGCGGCCGGCGGCCTTGAGTTCGCGCACGCGGGTGGCCAGATCGGGACCCGCTGCACCGGCGTGCGGCAGAGCGGTGGGTTGGGCGGGCTTGAACCGGGTCATGACGGGTTGGCTCCACAGGTCGTGTCCCATGGCCACGCCGTCGACGGTCATCTTGGCGTCCCGCAGGCTGAGCCCGGTGTGGCGGCGCAGCTCCTTGATCGCCTCGATCTTGCGTCCCGTGCGGACCAGGCCGGTGACGAGCTCATGCAGCCCCTGCGGGGTAGGCATGGGCGTCGGCATGGGCATGGGCGCTTGGTTGCCCTTCCTGGCGGCCATGACGACCCCGATGACGATCACCAGGATCACCGCGACCAGGACGGCGACGATCAGCAGTTCCACGGGTCCCAAGTTCGGCATGTGCGGCATCGTATGACGGATCCGCGCGAGCGGTACAGGTGCGAGGGGCGGAGGGGGAACCCGTGGGCGATTCCCCCTCCGCCCCCGCTCCTCGCTTCCTGCGAGTCTCGCCGGACCGTCAGAGGTCCAGGACCAGGCGGGGTGACGACGAGCGGCCGACGCAGATCATCATGGTCCGGCCCGCCTCCCGCTCCTCGGCGGTCAGCAGCGAGTCGCGGTGCTCGGGCGTTCCCGCGAGCACCCGGGTCTCGCAGGCGCCGCAGTATCCCTTCTCACAGTCGTAGGAGAGGCCGGGGGCGACCTCGCGGATCGCCTCGATGAGGCGCTGGTCGGGCTCGACCCGCACGGTCCGCCCCGTCCGGGCGAGGTGGACGTCGAAGGCGGTGTTGGCCGCCGGGTCGAAGAGCACCTCCGGGGCGTCCCCGGCGGTGAAGCGCTCGACGTGCAGCCGGTCGCCGATGCCCAGGCGCTCGCAGACCCGCTCAACGGCCTCGATCATCCCGGACGGGCCGCAGCAGTAGATCGCGGTGGCCGGCCCCGCCGAGGCCAGGATCGCGTCCAGGTCGGGAAGGCCGAACTCGTCCTGTGGCACCAGTTCGGCGCGCTCGCCCGCGCACTCCACCAGTTCGTCGCCGAAGGCCATGGACGCGCGGGATCTCCCGCCGTAGACGGCGCGCAGGGGGCTGCCCCGGCGGGCGGCGGCGCGGACCATGGCCAGGATCGGGGTGATGCCGATACCCCCGGCGACGAACAGGTAGTCCTCGGCGGCCACCAGCGGGAAGTGGTTGCGCGGTCCCCGTACGCCGACGGTGACACCCTCACGGGCGATCTCGTGCATCTCGGCCGAGCCGCCGCGGCCGTTCTCCTCGCGCAGCACCGCCACCCGGTAGCTGTCTCGCTGCCCGGGGTCGCCGCACAGGGAGTACTGCCGGACGCGGCCCGACGGCAGGCGGAACTCCAGGTGAGCGCCGGGTTCCCAGGCGGGCAGTTCGCCGCCGTCCGCCCTGGTCAGGGTCAGCGCCAGCACACCGTCGGCGACCGGCTCGGCCCGGGTGACGACCGCCTCGAAGGAGGTGGCCTTGTTGAAAGAAGAGGTGAAGGCCGGCTGGGTGCCGGGCGCGGATCCGGCACCCAGCCGGGGTCCCGGTGGGAAGATCGCGGGGATCGCGTCCCAGCCGGACTGGTTCCCCCGCGTGGGGTAGGCGACGAGCCCGTCTTCGAGCACCTGGAATTCGGGCAGCCTGGTCAGCACCTGGGTGATCATCTCGCGGAACATGGCGCGGGCCAGGTGAGCGCCGGCGCAGCGGTGCGTGCCGATGCCGAAGCTGAGGTGCCTGGTGGCGTCCCGGTCCAGGCGCACCTCGGCGGGGTCGGGGAAGACGGCCGGATCGTGGTTGGCGGCGACCCACGAGATCAGCACGCGCTCGCCGGCCCGCACCGGGCACCCGCCGATCTCGGTGTCGGCGCGTACGGTGCGCGCCATGGACTGCGAGGGGGCGAACGCCCGGAGGAACTCCTCGGTGGCCGTGTCGAGCAGGTCGGGCGACTCGATCAGGCGGCGCCGCTGCTCGGGGTGGCGGCTCAGATGCACGAGGACGCTGCCGGTCAGCGACGTGGTGGTGTCGACACCGCCCGCGATGAGCAGCCCGATCACCGACACCAGTTCGTCCTCGCCGTACGGGGTGCCGTCGGGACGGTGCTGTGCGGCCAGGACGCTCGTCGCGTCCGAGGCGGGTTCGGCCCGGCGTAGCCGGATGATCTCGCGGATCCGCCGTTCCATGTAGGCGAGGCCCTCGGCGCCCCTGCGGGCCCTGTCGCTGTCGGCGGGCGCGGCGAAGATGTCGTGGATCGGCCCGGCCAGCCGGGCCCAGTCCTCCTCGGGGAAGCCCAGCCAGTCCAGGGTGACCGCGGCGGGCAGCGGATTGGTCAGATCACGGACGAAGTCGGCCGAGCCGTGCTCGATGAACGCGTCGACGACGCGCGTGGCGTGCCTGGCGATCATCGGCCGCAGCCGGTCGACGGCGTCCGGGGTGAGCAGGGGATTGATCAGGTCGCGGTACTCGGTGGCCTGTGGAGGGTCCAACTCGATCGGGTACTGCTCCAGGCCAGGCCCGCTGGGGATGACGATCGCGACCCGGTCCTCGCCCGAGGAGGCCCTGGAGGAGGAGAAGGTGTCGTCGTCGCGGGCGATCCTGGTCACGTCCGCGTAGCGGGTCGTGTAGACGAAGCCGCCGTGGGCCGGGGTCCGGCCGACCGGGCACTGCTCGCGAAAGGAGTCGTAGTAGGTGACCGGGTCCGCGGTGCACGCCGCGGAGTGGTGGTCGAAGTCAACCTGCTGGGTCATGGCGCACAGGCCCCATATCCATACGAACGATGCGCGGTGTTGCCCAGCCGCGCCACTGGGTGTCTGGGTGCCGGAAGTCTACTCACGTGCGGATCACGAGACAATGTCTCGCATATCGCAGCGATGTCACACGGTCTCCGGCGAGGACCGGGAGCTCAGAAGGTCAGGACGGCCTTCGCGGTCCTACCGGCGCGCAGGTCGGCGATCGCCTCGTTGATCCGCTCGAAGGGGTAGGACGTCATCATCCTGTCCACCGGGAAGCGTCCCGCGACGTACAGATCCAGCAGCCTGGGCAGGAACACCTGGGGGAGGCTGCTGCCGCCGATGATCCCGGTGACGGTGCGTCCGTTGAGGATACTGCGCCAGTCGAAGCTCATCTCCTGGCTGGGGCCGACGCCGATCACGCCGCACCGGCCGAGCGGGCCGAGCGCCTCGACGGCGGTGCGCAGCACGTCCTGGCGGCCGGTGGTGTCGATGACGAAGTCGAAGCCGTGCGGTGCGATCTCACGCAGCGCCTCGGCCGAGCCGGAGGCGGAGGAGTCGACCGTGTGCGTCGCTCCGTAGCCGCGGGCGGCCTCCAGCTTGGCGGCGTTGACGTCGACCGCCGCGACGATCGAGCAGCCGCTGATCGCCGCCGCGATGATCGCCGCGACCCCCACCGCGCCGGCCCCGAAGACGGCGATCGAGGAGCCGGGGGACGGGCGCAGCACGTTGAACACCCCGCCCGCGCCGGTCTGCAGGCCGCAGCCGAACGGGCCGACATGGGTCAGGTCGATGCTCTTGTCGATGGGAACGACGGCGCGCTCGGTCGCCACGACGTGCGTGGCGAAGGACGACTGCCCGAGGAAGTGGCCGTTGACCGGCGCGCCGTCCAGGGAGAGCGCCGAGGAGCCGTCGGGCCGCCTGCCGCCGAAGTTGAGGGCGTCGAAGCTCCGGCAGTAGGCGGGGGAGCCGGTCAGGCAGAGGGGGCAGGCCCCGCAGGAGGTGAAGCTCATCGCCACGTGGTCACCGGGGGCCACCGAGGTCACCCGCGAGCCGACCCGCTCCACGACCCCGGCGCCCTCGTGGCCGAGCACCGCGGGGGTGGGGAAGAAGGTGGCGAACTCCAGGTCGGTACCGCAGATGCCGGTGCTGCTCACCCGGACCAGCACCTCGTCGGGACGGGGCTCTTCGAGTTCTGTCTCCCGGAGGGCGAAGGACCCTCCGGAGGCCTCCAGAACGGCGGCGGTGATACGCACGGATCCTCCACAGCTATTTTCATAAAACGAGATGGCATCTTGACATGCAGAACAAGGGGGGTCAAGGATTCCGACATGGCCGAACTTGTGATCCCATCCGCCCAGCAACTGATCGACGGAGAGTGGGCAGCCGCTCGCGACGCCGGTGAGCTCGACATCGCCGACCCCGCCACCGGCCAGACCATCCAGACGGTGGCCTGCGCGGGCCGAGCGGACGTGGACGACGCCGTGGCGGCCGCCAGGCGGGCCTTCCCCGGCTGGGCCGCGACCTCGGCCTCCGAGCGCGGCAGGCTGCTGCGCCGCTGGTCGGAGCTGATCGGCGAGCATGTCGAGGACCTCGCCCGCTTCGAGGCCCGAGACGTCGGCAAGCCGCTGTCGGGTGGCCGGATGAACATCTTCATCGCCCAGGGCATCATCGAGTACTTCGCGGGTGCCGCCGACAAGCTGACCGGCGTGACTCTTCCCACCCGCACCCCCGACTACCTTGGCTACACCCTGCAGGAGCCGTACGGCGTCTGCGCGGTCATCATCCCTTGGAACGTTCCGGCAGTGCTCACCGCGGCCAACGTGGCCCCCGCGCTGGCCGCGGGCAACACGGTGGTGCTCAAGCCCTCGGAGGTGGCGCCGCTGGCGCCGTTCGCGCTGGCGGAGCTGGCGCGGCGGGCCGGTTTCCCGCCGGGCGTGCTCAACGTGCTCACCGGAGTCGGCGCCGACGCCGGTGCCGCGCTCACCTCCCACTCCGAGGTGAACCACATCAGTTTCGTCGGCTCCACGACCACCGGCCGTGCGATCATGCGGGCCGCGGCGGACAACCTGGTCCCGGTCAAGCTGGAGCTGGGCGGCAAGTCGCCCAACGTGCTCTTCGCCGACGCCGATCTCGACGTGGCGATCCCGGCGATCGTGGGCTCCATCACCGAGAACGCCGGGCAGAACTGCTACGCGGGGTCGAGGCTGCTCGTCGAGGCGTCCATCAGGGACGAGGTCGTGGAGCGGGTGGCGGAGTCGATGCGCGCCGTGCGGATCGGCCCGTGGGACGCCGACCTCGACATGGGGCCGCTGGTCAACGAGGCGCAGTACCGCCGGGTGCTCGGCTTCCTGGAGAGTGCCCCCGCCGAGGGTGCCCGCCTGGTCACCGGGGGTGGCCCCGCGCAGCGGGCGGACGGCGGCTGGTTCGTCCAGCCGTCGCTCTTCGACGGCGTGGACCCGCGCTCCCGGCTGTCCAGGGAGGAGGTGTTCGGCCCGGTGCTCGCGGTGCAGGAGTTCTCCGGCGCCCGGCAGGCGGTGGAGATGATGAACGACACCGACTTCGGCCTGCTGGCGTGCATCTGGACGAGCGACGTCTCCCGGGCGCTGCGCCTGGCCCAGGAGGTGCGCTCGGGGCAGGTCTCGGTCAACCAGTTCGCCGACGCCGGGGTCATCGGCTTCCCCTTCAACATGCAGAGGGACAGCGGCTTCAGCCGTGGCGGCGGATACGCCGCCATGCGGGAGTACACGCAGGAGAAGGCTGTCGCGGTACGTCTGCTCGACCGGTCGCCCGTGGAATGAACGTGACAGTGACGGAGCGGCTGTTAAATGGCAGCGTTCCAACCTGCACATATTCACGCCACGCGGCACGCATGTAACAAGCATGTGACGCGCGGGGCAGTTGGCTCCGGAGGCATTGACACGCCTATCGGAGCGGCGGCAGAGTACGACGCATTGCGGGCGATGAATCACAATGCGAGATGCCATCGTGAATAACGATCGCTTGGAGGGTTAGAGTTGCGAGCACTGGTCCAGACGGCCTTCGGAGGTCCGGAGGCGGTGAGCGTTCAACAGGTCGCCGACCCCGAGCCCGGTCCGCTCGACGTGGTCGTCCGGGTCGGCGTCTGCGCCCTCAACCGGCTCGACCTGCTCCAGCGGCGCGGCCCCGGGGTGCTCCCCGGCTTCAGCCTGCCGCACATCGCCGGCATGGACATCGCCGGCCACGTGGCGGCGATCGGATCGGCGGTCACCGGCCTGACGGCCGGAGACCGGGTCGTGGTCGATCCTACGGTGGGCTGCGGATCGTGCTCGCACTGCCTGGCCGGTGACCGCGGCCACTGCGTCCGGCTGCGGGTCATCGGCGGGAACATGCCGGGCGGCTACGCCGAGTTCGTGGCGGTCCCCGCCAACCTGGCGCACCCGGTGCCGGACCACGTCGACCTCGACGAGGCCGCGGCGCTGCCCACCCCGTGGAGCACCGCCTGGAACGCCACCTACGCCGTCGGGAAGGTGATCGCCGGCGACTGCGTGGTGATCCAGGGCGCCGCCGGCTCCGTCAGCATCGCCGCGATCCAGCTGGCCAAGCGGGCCGGCGCCCGAGTGGTGGCCGTGGCCGGAAGCGACGAGAAGCTCGCCGTCGCGGCCGGGCTCGGTGCCGACCTGCTGCTACGCAACGACGCCCCGATAGCCGACGCGGTCCGCGACTACACGGGCGGCAGGGGTGCCGACGTCGTCCTCGATCACGTGGGCGCCGCCACCTGGCGGCACTCCCTGAGCTGCCTGCGGATCGGCGGCAGGCTGGTGACCTTCGGCAACACCAGCGGCGACCAGGTCTCCCTCTCCCTCGCCGAGATCTACCACCGAGGGCTCCGCCTGCTGGGCGCCGGCGCCTACGCCCCGGCTGACTTCACCGCCATGCTCGACGCGTACTTCGCGGGAGGCATGCGCACCCTCCGCGCCGCCGAGTGCGGCCTGGAAGACCTGCACGAGAGCTTCGGGCTGGAGCGCTCGCGCGATCTGGTCGGCAGGGTGCTGGTGCGGCCATGACGGAGGAGCGGGCAACGCAGCCGGGTCGAGCGGGGCATGACGCCGCTCTGCTGATCGTCGGCGGGGACGTGGTGACGATGTCGCCGCGTCGCGAGGTGGTCACCGGCGCCACCGTCGCCGTCGCCGACGGGCGCATCGCCGCGATCGGTCCCGCAGCCACCCTGCGGAAGGACTTCCCCGGCGCGGCCGAACTCGACGCGGGCGGCTGTGTCGTCATCCCGGGCCTGGTCAACGCCCACCAGCACACCACCGCCGACCCGCTGGTGCGCAGCATGATCCCGGACGACATCGACTCCCAGGAGTCGATCTTCGACTGGATCGTCCCGCTGCACGGCAAGGTCACCGGCGACGACGACGAGCTGTCCGCCACCCTGACCGCCGCCGAGTCGCTCCTGCGCGGGGTCACCACCATCCTGGAGCCGGGCACCGTCGCCCACCCGCTGCGGGTGGCGGCGGGGCTCCGGGCGGCCGGCATCCGCGGCCGGGTCGGCCGGTGGGGCTGGGACGTGCCCGGCGCCCTTCACGCGCTGCCCGCGGCCGAGACCCTGGCCCTGCAGGAGGAGACGGTACGCGCGCTGCCGCCAGGCGGGACCGTCACCGGCTGGGTCACCCTGGTGGGGCACGATCTGGCGAGCGACGAGTTGTTCACCGGCGCCGCCGAGCTGGCCGAGCGGCTGGATGTCGGTCTCACCTGGCACATCTCGCCGGGCGAGGCGGACGTCCACGCCTACGCGCGGCGCGCGGGCAGGCGGCCGGTGCTCCACTTCGGGCAGCTGGGCGTGCTGGGCCCGAGGCTGGTGCTCGGCCACGCCGTCTGGCTCGACGACGCGGAACTGGACGCCCTCGTCGAGACGCGGACCGCGGTGGCATCCTGCCCCGGGGCCTACCTGCGCCTCGGCCAGGGCTACACCCGCGCCGGCCGGCACGCCGAGCTCGTACGCCGAGGCGGCAGGGTCGCCCTGGGCTGTGACTCCCACAACGCGGGCGACGTGCCCGATCTGCTGCGTGCCGCGTGGCTGCTGGCCGCGCTGGAGCGCGACCGCGACGTGCGGCCCGTCCTCCGCGCCGACCAGGCGTTCGCGCTGGCCACGATCGACGGCGCCGCCGCGGTGGGCCTGGGCGACCTCGTCGGCTCGATCGAGGTCGGCAAGGCCGCGGACCTCGTGGTCCTGGACACCGGGGACCCTGTCTGGGCCCCGCGCGGTGACCTCGCGACCCACCTCGTCTGGGGCGCCCCGAGCCACACGGTCCGGGACGTCCTCGTCGACGGTCAGGTGGTCGTGCGCGACCGCCGGATCACCACCGTCGATCTCGAAGCCCTGTCGAAGGAGGCGCAGGCACGGTCCGCTGCGCTGCTCCGCAGGACCGGTATCGACGTTCCCCACCGCTGGCAGGCCCTGTCGGCGGAAGAATACATCCAAGGAGTACACGGATGAGGATCATTGATCTCGCAGACAGGACGCCGGCGCAGAAGCAGGGATTGCTCTCCCAGCTCGTCGTGCCGCGCCCGATCGCGATGATCACCACGCTGGACGCCAAGGGCGGCGTGAACGTCGCCCCGTTCAGCTACTACATGCCGGTCTCCGGAGAACCCCCGCTCGTCGCGGTCACGGTGGGCTCGGTCAGGGAGGCGACGGATGAGCCCAAGGACAGCTGGGTGAATCTGAACGCCTCGGGCGAGTTCGTGATCAACGTGACCACGACCGCCCTGGCCGACCACATCGAGACGGTGGCCAGGGAGTATCCGGCCGGCGTCGACGAGGCCGACCTCGTCGGCTGGCGGACCGTGCCGTCGCAGGTCGTCCAGCCCCCGTCGCTGGCCGACAGCCCGGCGCACCTGGAGTGCCGGGTGCGCGAGGTCATCGACCGGGGGGACTCCTCCTCCTGCTTCTCGGGCGTGCACATCGTGCTGGCCGAGGTGGTCTGCATAACGGTGGACGAGTCGATCATGGCGTCCCCCACCAGGATCGACCCGACCAAGGTGCACGCGGTCGGCAGGATGGGCTTTCCCTGGTTCGTCGCGGCGTCGCCGGAGTCGACTTTCAGCCAGGACCGCATCGCCTACGCCGACCTGCCGGGTGGCGAGGAGGTGCTCGCCTGACCTGTCGCGCAGGCAGGGGAGGGGCTCCGCTAAAGCCCGCACCCCGCCGGCGACCAAGATTCATCCCCCACTCGCGCACCGTGGGCGGTGCGCGAGCATTCAGATCGAGAGGATCGTCATGGCCGCATACTATCGAAGGGGCCGGGCCACGGCCGCACTGACCGCCTGCCTGAGCGCGCTGGCGCTCGCCGGGTGCGCGAGCAACGACGCCACCGCGCCCCAGGCCACGGCCCCCGCCCCGGCCGACGCGAGCGCGAAGACCGAGGGTGGCAACGTGCTGCCGGGTCAGCCGGACATCAACGGCGACGGCAAGGTCGTCATCGGGGTGCTGAGCCCGGGTGACATCAACGACAAGGGCTACTACCAGAGCTTCGTCGACACGGCGGAGGCGTTCGCCAACGAGAAGGGCTGGACGATCATCAAGCGCGGCAGCGTCAACACCAGCGAGGCGCTCAACGCCGCGCGGGCGCTCTGCCAGCAGAAGGTCGACATGGTGGCCCTCGGCGCCTCGGAGCTCCGGGACGCGATCCCGGCCTCGGAGGAGCCGGTGTGCGCGAACACCGCCTGGTACGTGCCGTCCGCCGACAACATCCTGCAGACCCCGAAGATCATGCTTTCCACCGACCGGGCCGACCAGAGCATGCTGGCCGCGGGGTACGCGGCGGGCCTGATCATGAAGGACAACGGCGACACCAAGGCCGGGTTCGTGACCGGCCCCGAGGCCGACTTCACCGTCACCGCGTCCGCCGCGTTCAAGGCCGGCATCCGGCTGGTGATTCCGGAGGCCACGCTGACGACCACCTACAGCGGAGACCTCAACGACTCCGCCAAGGCCAAGGAGGCCACCCAGGCGCAGATCAGCCAGGGTGCCAAGGTCATCTACCCCTACCTCGGCGGCGCCACCGACGCGGCGGCGGAGCTGGCCAACGCCAACGGGGTCCTCACCCTCACCCCCGGTACCGACCGGTGCGACTCCACCAAGCCCAAGTTCGACATCTCGGTGCTCTTCAGCCCCGGAGACTACTTCAAGGCCGCGCTGGAGGAACTCGCCGCCGCGAAGCTGCAGATGGGCGTGGAGAAGGTCTGGACGCTCGGCGTCGACCCGTTCCCGACCGTCAAGATCTGTAACGGGACCCCCGAGCAGAACGAGAAGCTGAAGGCCTTCATCGCCGACGTCGGTAGCAAGAAGATCGACACCACGGAGACGGTGAAGAGGCTCGGTTCCTGAGATGACAGAGGACGAACGGGCGAGGGAGCTCACCCCGCCATCGGCGCCCGCGCTGCGGCTGCGGGGAATCAGCAAGAGCTACGGTCCGGTCGTCGCCTGCGACGCCGTGGATCTCGCCGTGCACCAGGGCGAGATCCACGGTCTGCTCGGTGAGAACGGGGCCGGAAAGTCGACGCTCATGAAGATCCTGCTGGGCCTCGTCCAGCGGGACGCCGGGACCATCCTGCATCATGACGGGCCCGTCGACATCGGCAGCCCGCAGGAGGCCGTGGCTCTCGGTATCGGCATGGTGCACCAGCACTTCAGCCTGATCAATCCGCTGACGGTCTGGGAGAACGTCATCCTGGGGGACACCGGGAAGATCGACAAGGCCGCCGCCTGTGACCAGGTGCGGGACGTCTCCCAGCGCTACGGCCTGCCGATCGACCCGCTGGCCAGGGTCGAACGGCTCTCCGCGGGCGAGCGGCAGCGGGTCGAGCTGATCAAATGCCTGCGCCGGGATCCGTCGGTGCTCATCCTCGACGAGCCGACGTCCGTGCTGACCCAGGCGGAGTCGGCCGAGCTGTTCGGTGTGCTGCGCCACGTGGTCCGCTCGGAGAACCGTGCGGTCATCCTGATCAGCCACAAGCTGGCGGAGATCGCCGCGGCCACCGACCGGGTGACCGTGCTGCGCAAGGGGAGGGTCGTCTTCCAGAGCGTGACCGCGGAGACGGGGCCGCAGGAACTGGCCCGCCAGATGGTGGGCAGGGAGGTCTCCCTGGGCAGCGAGGCCGCGGCGCTCGGCCTGCTGCCGGTCGATACCCCGCGGACGGGTGAATCCGGAGCGGGTAAAGCGGAGTCCTCGGTGGCCGCGCTGCGGCTGCGCGGCCTGACCGTCACCGTCGACGGGGTGCGCGTGCTGTCCGACCTCGATCTGGACGTCGCCCCCGGCGAGATCGTCGGCCTGTACGGGGTCGAGGGCAACGGCCAGTCGAACCTGGGCGACGTGCTGTCCGGGCTCGTCGTCCCGGACGCCGGGTCTGTCGAGATCTCCGGCAGGCAGGTGGACCTGAACCGCCCGGGGGCGCTGCACGCGGCCGGACTCGGCATCGTGCCGGAGGACCGGCACGCATCCGGGGTGGTGCTGGACATGAGCGTCGCCGAGAACCTGGTCATGAAGTCGCTGAACGCGGTGAGCGGCCGCGCGTTCGTCAGCCGCAGGAAGACGCATGAGGTGGCCCGCCGCCTGGCGGCCGAGTTCAACATCGTCACCCCGTCGATGGACACCCCGGTGCGCAGCCTGTCGGGAGGCAACCAGCAGCGGGTCGTGCTCGCCCGTGAACTCTCGGCGGGACCGCTCGTGCTGGTCGCCGCGCAGCCCACGCACGGGCTGGACGTGGGGGCCATCGAGGACATGTACCGGCGATTGCGCGACGTCGCGTCAGGAGGAGTGGCCGTGCTGCTGATATCCACCGAACTGGAGGAGGTCATGGCGCTCTCCTCCAGGATCGCGGTGATCTCCTCCGGGAAGATCACCGGCGTGCTCTCCACCGGGGAGGCCACGGCCGAGCGGCTCGGGATGCTGGTGGGCGGGGTGGCCGCGTGAACGAAGTCCGCGAGGACCTCCGCCAGGACTCCCCCCAGAAGCCGGGGCGAAAGTCCCATCCGGCTCCCGGCACGGACGACACCTCCGGGCGTCGCCTGCTGGCCTTCCTCACCCCGAGTGCGGGCGGCTGGCAGACCGGCCTGGCGACCGCCGCGGGCGTGCTCGTGGCGCTCTCCCTGTCGTCACTGCTGATCGCCGTCACCGGGGGATCTCCCCTGGCGTCGGTGCAGGCCCTCTTCCAGGGCAGCATGGCCAACTGGACGGCCTGGACCTCCACGCTGCTGTACGCGGCACCGCTGCTGTTGGTCGCCGTGGGCGCCTGCGTCAGCGCCCGATCGGGCACGTTCAACATCGGCCAGGAGGGCCAGGTGCTGATCGGCGCCCTCTTCGGGGCCTGGGTCGGCCTGCGCCTGGCGGTCCCGGGGCCGCTGCTGCTGGTGATCGTCCTGTTGACCGCCTCGCTGGCGGGCGGCGCCTGGGCGGCCCTCAGCGCGCTGATGTACCGGATCCGCGGCGTCAACATCGTGGTCAGCACGCTCCTGATGATCTTCATCGCCCAGCAGGTCGTCGCGTTCGCGGTGAACACGTCGTGGCTGCTGCAGGAGTCGCGGATCGGGGATGCCATCGTCTCGCCGCAGTCCAACCCGCTGCCGGCCGGCGCGCTGCTCGGCTCGGTCGGTGAGTACCCCAACCTTCAGGTCAACGGGGGCCTGCTGCTGGCGCTGGTCGGCGCCGTGGTGGTCGCGGTGGCGCTCGCCCGCACCCGGTGGGGGTTCCGGCTCACCATGCTCGGCCTCAA
This sequence comes from Streptosporangium sp. NPDC001681, assembly GCF_040298085.1. Classification (NCBI taxonomy): domain Bacteria; kingdom Bacillati; phylum Actinomycetota; class Actinomycetes; order Streptosporangiales; family Streptosporangiaceae; genus Streptosporangium; species Streptosporangium sp. NPDC001681. The sequence continues at coordinate 39,631 of NZ_JBEOZN010000090.1, forward strand.
CCCGCTCGCCGCCAAGCACGCGGGGGTGCGCGTCAACGCGCTGGGCGGTATGGCGCTGGCCATCTCCGGCGCCTTCGCCGGTCTGGCCGGGGCCGTGCTGCTGGCCAGCCCGGTGGGAGTCAACCGGCTTCAGCCGGGCATAGCGATGAACATCGGCTGGGACGGCATGCTGGTGGCCCTGGTCGCGCGTAACCGGCCGCTGCTGACCGTACCCGTCGCCCTGCTCTTCGGCGTGCTGCGTTCCGGCGGCGGCTTCCTCGCCGCGACCGGTGTGCCCCCGTTCCTCGTGGACGTGGTCAAGGCCCTGCTGGTGCTGGCCTTCGTCGCTCCGCCCGTCATCGTCGCCATGATCCGGCGTCGCAGGGCCGGTGTCCGTACCGCGCGCGCCGAGCACCGGCCCGCGCCCGTCGCAGAGGGGGCCGCGCTGTGATCGCCGTAGACGACATCTCCACCATCCTGTCCAGCGGGATCAGGCTCACCGTTCCGCTGGCCTTCGCGGCGTGCGGGGAGTACCTCGCCGAGCGGGCCGGCGCGATGAACATCTCCGTCGAGGCGATGATGCTGGGCGCCGCGTTCGGCTCGGTCGCCACGGCCAGCGCCACCGGCAGTGCCACCACCGGGCTGGTCGCGGGCGTGCTGATCGGGCTCCTGATCGGGTTCGTGCACGGCAACCTCTCACACCGGCTGGAGATCAACACCTTTGTGATCGGCCTGGTGCTCAACGCCCTCGTGCTCGGGCTGACCAGTTACCTGATCACGGTCAGCTCGTTCGAGTCGCACCAGGTGTCGCAGGTCAGCATCCCCTGGCTGCGCGACATCCCGCTGATCGGCCACCCGCTGTTCGTCGAGCGCTGGCCGGTCTACCTGCTGATCGTCCTCATCCCGCTGACCTGGTGGCTGGTGGAACGCAGCAGGTGGGGCCTGGAACTGCGAGCGGTCGGCGAGCAGCCCCAGGCCGCCGACGTCACCGGTATCCGGGTCAACCTGCGCCGCCGCCAGGCGCTGCTGTGGTGCGGCGCGCTGGCCGGGCTGGGAGGCGCGTACCTGGCGGTCGGCGAGGTCGGCTCGTTCAACCAGAACATGACCGCCGGGCGCGGGTACATCGTCATCGCGGCGGTGATCTTCGGTGCCTGGCGGCTGCGGCGGACCCTGATCGGCTGCGCGCTCTTCGGCCTGGCCGACGCCATGCGCCTGGCGCTGCCGGCGCTGGGCCTGACGATGAACTCGCAGCTGCTCGTGGTGGCGCCGTACCTGCTCGCGCTGCTGGCGATGCTGCTCTTCGCGAACCAGAACCGTGAACCCAGGGCGCTCGGCCAACCGTTCGAACGGGGATCTACCTGACGACCGGGTCGAGCCCCGATGACCACCCGCAGTGAAACACACGATATTTGGAGGAATCAATGAGTGATCTGACCCAGGCGAGATGGACCCATGTCGCGCTGCCCACCGGCGACCTCGACAAGGCGATCGAGTTCTACACGTCGCTGACGCCGCTGGTGGTCGTCGAGCGGTTCCGCGACGCCGACGGTGAGAGCGCCTGGCTCTCCAACGACAAGCAGGTTGAGACCCCGATGGTCCTGGTGCTCGTCTCGTTCAACAAGGACAAGGGCGGGCAGCTGGGGCTGCTGACGCCGTTCGCGCACATCGGCATCGAGGTGCCCGAGCGCACCGACGTGGACGGCATCGCCGAGCGGGCGCGCGAGCTGGGCTGCCTGCACTGGGAACCGCGCGACATGCCCGACCCGGTCGGCTACATCTGCGCGCTGAAGGACCCCGACGGCAACGTCATCGAGATCTCCCACAACCAGCAGGTCTTCAACACGGTGCGCAAGCTGTGGGCGAACCCCTCCTGAGCGGACAGCTCACCCGGGCCGCGGTCGCACGGTACGTCGAGGCGCTCAACGCGCACGACGCCGATGCGGTCGCGGCCTGCGTGAGCGAGGACTTCGTCAACGAGCACACCTCGGCCCTGGGGCGGAGCGTGACCGGCAGGCACGGCTACCGCGCCAACCTCACCGGTTTCCTGGCCGACTTCGTGGATCTGCGCTACGAGGTCGAGGACCTCCTCGTCGAGGGCGACCGGGCGTCGCTCGCCTACCGGATGTCGTTCCGGCTGGCCTCGGCGGGCGGCAGGCCGGTGGTGGTGCGCGGGGTGTTCAGGTTCCGGGTCGACGCCGACGGCCTGATCGCGCACCGCACCGACTACTGGGACAGCGGCGAGGTACGGCGACAACTCGACACCCAGCCCTAAGTTCCCTTTAGGTCGATCAAACCAATAAAGGCTCCCAAAGCATCGGTAAGGGCTTAGGTGAGCCGAAATGACCCTCAGGGGCCTCTCGGTGCCGGAACGGGCACCGAGAGGCCCCCGAGGACCCCGGGGGGGCGTCCGGAGGCCCCCAAACTGGGAAGGGGCGGGGGGGTGGTACCCCCCGCCCGCGAGAGGTTGT
>NZ_JBEOZN010000091.1:0-41755 GCF_040298085.1 Streptosporangium sp. NPDC001681
CCTCAAAGAGCTCCAGGCCCTTCTGGCCACCTGGACAGGCCGATGCCCCACCTGCCAGCAAAGGCCGCCCTAACCACCTAACAAAGCACTACTAGAGGGCGGGCGGGTCGAAGTCGAAGTCGAGCCGTTCACCGCGCATGGCGACCCTGGTGTCCGGATGGTCGTTGCCCAGCACCCGCTGGTAGCGCTCGAAGGTGTCGGCCTCCAGCGCCTGGGCCTCCTCGAAGGCACCCTCCGCCCGCAGGTCGATGACGAGGTTGTTCGCGCAGGCGAGAGTGAGCGGGTGGTCCACCCCCAGCAGCTCGCGCAGCTGGGCCAGCGTCTCCTGCCCCAGCCGCCTGGCGCTGGGGGCATCCCCCTGTGCCGCGAGGTCGCTGGCGAGGTTGATCGCACAGGTGAGGGAGTAGTGGTGCTCACGGCCGAGCGTGCGGTCGAAACCCTCCAGGGAGCTCAGATCGAGCCGGCTCGCCTCCTCGATCTGCCCGTTGACCCGCAGCAGCAGCGCCAGGTTCATGTCACAGCCGAAGGTGAAGGGGTGCTCGTCGCCGTACATGCGGGGATAGCGAGCCGTCACATCCCGCAGCAGCTCCAGCGCCTCGGTGATCTCACCTCTGGTGCGTTGCGCGTTGGCCAGGCACAGTGCCGCCGCGAGCGTGTCGTGGTGGTCGCGCCCGAAGATGCGCTCCTCCCGCTCGTACGTCGCCTGCGCGAGGTCGAACGCCTCGTCGATCTGCCCCACCCGCCGTTTGGCGATGGACAGATCCTTCGCCGTGCGCAGGGTCCAGGGATGGTCCGGGCCGAGTTCCTGCACCCCGAACTCGTACGCGTCCTCGCCGAGGTCGCAGGCTTCGGCATAGTCACCTCTGAGCCGCACGATACGTGAGAGACCGTTGCCCGAGGTGAGGATGTTCTGTTTGCTGGATCCCGAGTCGGGACGGCGGTGCAGCCTGTAGGTGGTCTCCTGCAGCTCGAAGGCCTTCTCGTAGTCGCCGAGCAGCAGATAGTCGATGGCGAGGTTGTTCATGGCGCGCAGCGTCCGGTGATGCTGGGGGCCGAACACGCTCTGGTGCCGCCCCAGCGACTCCCTGTCGTGCGCCAGGGCCGCCGTGAAGTCACCTCGCATCCGCAGGTCTCCACCATGACTGTTGGTGAGCAGGAGGGTCTCCACGTGGTCGGGTCCCAGAACCCTCCTCATCCGCGTCAGGGTCTCGCGGTTGAGTTCGAAGGAGGCCCGGTAGTCGCCGAGCTCGCGAAGGACGATGCCGAGATGCCGCTGCGCGGAGAGCACGTGCTGGTCCTCGTCCCCGCTGTCGGCCCGCCATCTGGCGATGAAGCCCTTGACCAGGTCGCTGGCTGACTGGTAGCCCCCGGACGAGTAGAGGTAGCGCACGACGTCGAGGGCGAAGCGACGGATGCGGGGATCCTCACCGGCCTCCACCATCGCGGGTGTCATGTGGCTGAGCAGCTCGGCGTAGCGCGGCCACAGGACGGTGTCGTCCGGAAGGCCCGGCGCCGCCGCGGCGAGCATGAGGTGCACCTCGTGGCGGAAGGACACATGCTCCTCCCAGCCCAGCTCGGCGCGGAGCAGTGCCTGAACCAGCCGGTGGACCTGGATGGTCCGGTTCTCCGAGTCGATCCGCGCCAGGGCGTACCGGCCCAGCTCCCTGATGGCCCGGCTCAGCAGGATCGGATTGTCGAGAAGCGGGCCAAGACGCGACCCGGCCGCGAGGTCGTCGGGAAGTGCCCCGAACACGTCACGGGGGATGGGATCGGGGCCGAAGAAGGCGCAGCAGCGCAGGAGTTCCACGGCCTCGGGCAGCTTCGCCTTGAGCTGTGACACCGACAGCGACCACGCCGCCGTCATGGACAGCGGATAGTCCGACGCCTTGTTGGCGTCGAGCAGCTGGGCCGTCTGCTCGTCCAGCAGCCGGAGATACTGCTCGACGGACATCCCGGTCTCCGTCTGCAGGGCTCCGGCCTGCTCCAGCGCGAGCGGGAGGTCGCCGAGCTGCTCGGCCAGCCGGTCCATGTCCTCGTGGCTGGTCGAGCCGGGGACCCGCCTGGTGAGGAACTCGATGCTCTCCGCCCGGCTGAAGACGTCGACGGGCACGGTGTCGACCACGCTCTGCCAGGCGTAGTTGCGTGAGGTGATCAGGACGTGCCCCGGGCCCCTCGGGATGATGTCGTTGATGTCCTCCGGCTGCTCGGCGTTGTCGAAGATGAGCAGCCACCGGGAGTACGGGTCACCGCGGCGCAGGGCGTCCAGCACGGCGGCGGACGCGTCCTCCACCCCCATCGCGGCGGAGGAGGGCACGCCCAGGTGCGGGGCGAGCGCGGCCAGCGAGGAGCGCACCAGCATCGGCTGGTCCGCGGGTATCCACCAGACCAGGTCGTACTCGTGCCGGAAGCGGTAGGCGTACTCGATCGCGACGTGGGTCTTGCCGACACCGCCGAACCCGTGAAGGGCGTGCGGCACCACGGCGGTGACCTCGGACGTGACGCCGGTGTGCAGCTTGTCGAGGAGGCCTTCACGACCTGTGAAGTTCTTGTTCTGCTGGGGGACCCTGCCCCAGATCTGGGGCTGGCGTCCCGGCAGGCGGGAAGTCCCCGAAGACTGTGAAATGGGCACGCGACGGCCTCCACTCGCCCGATTGGGAATCAGCTTATGGCTCCGGGCCTCCGCGAGCGCATAAGCGAAGGGGTCAGAGTCTCATTGCCGCACCTCAACAGCGGATCTCTGTCACACCCTAAAATGCCTATTTTCCGGTCAACTATATAGTCCCGCCCGCCAAATTATCTTCCCGAGTACTCGCCTGAACACCGAAAGGATGTAATCATCAAGGCGTAGGCGAGGACGCTCGGAGATCCGGGGACGCGGGCGTCTCGCCGTGGGCGCAAGGGAGTCCGCATGAGCGAGGAAGCCGCCACCGCTAACATCGATTCCGGCAAAGGCCTGATCGACCTGACGGGTCTGAACTTGGCCGATCTGGACAAAATCGGCGATTCCATCCTGGACCTGGTCCGCCGGCGAATAGCCGCCGACGGGGACGCGGGGCCGGTGGCCGGATTCGACTCCTCCATATAGAAACCTTGGTGATAACCCACCAATGTGCGACATTGGAGTGCGAGACTGGCACTTTCTGTCGACAACAATGGTGGGACCGTGGACGATGTCGACTGGCAACGGTTGATCGACCAGCTCCACAGGGGTGACTGCACCCCTTTCCTCGGAGCGGGCGCCTGCGCCGGGACGCTCCCCACCGGTGCCGCCCTGAGTAACCGGTACGCCCTTCACTACGGCTACCCGTTCTCCGATCCGGGAAATCTCGCCCGCGTGATGCAGTACGGCGCGGCGGTGGTGCGGGATCCGGTGGACCTCAAGGAGGGGGTCTGCAGGCTGCTCCGCTCCCACGGCGGGCCCGCTCCCGGCGATCCGGAAGAGCCGCACCGGCTGCTGGCCGGCTTCCCCGTGACGACGTTCCTCACCACGAACTACGACGACTTCCTGGCCGAGGCGCTGCGGGCCGAGGGCAAGGAGCCCCACGTCGCCGTCTCCCCCTGGTGGGAGGCCGATCCCGCCGCCGCGCCCGTCCTGCCGGAGCCGACGGTGGACTGTCCCCTCGTCTACCATCTGCACGGAAGCTGGTCCGAACCGGCGTCACTGGTACTGACCGAGGCCGACTACCTGACCTACCTCGTCAACATGGTGGACGTCGTCGCGACCGGCGGGAGGCACCCGCTGCCGACCCCGATCCTGCGGGCGATGACCGCCCGGCCACTGCTCTTCATCGGCTACAGCCTGCAGGACTGGACGTTTCGGGTGCTGTTCCACGGCCTGATGCGCGGTACGCCGCGCAGCAACAAGCGGCGGCACGTGAGCGTGCAGCTGATGCCCGAGATCAACGGATCGGCGAGCGACGCGGAGAGCAAGGCCAGGCGCTACATCGCCCACTATCTCGACGGCTGGAACATCTCGATCTTCCTGGGGACCGCCTCGGAGTTCTGCGCGGAGCTCCTGCGGAGAATGGGACGGACACCATGACAGACGCGACTCACCGGAACGACGAGACCATCCACCCGTACGTGGGGCTACGCCCCTATGACCGCGACGAGCACGCGCTGTTCTTCGGACGGGAGCGCGAGGGCCGCGACATCTCCACCATCTGGCAGGCCACCGGTCTCACCGTGCTGTTCGGCGCCTCGGGGGTCGGCAAGACGTCCCTGCTGCACGCGGGTGTCCTGCCGCGCATCGAGCCCGAACGCGCCGACGTCCTGCCCGTGGCCCGCGTGTCGCCCCGCGGGATCACCTCGCTGCGCCCAAGGGTCACCGGCAACCCGTACGTACTGGCGCTGCTGTCGGCCTGGGCACCGGAGGAGCCGCTGTCCGTGCTGGCCGGGCTGACGGTCTCGGACTTCCTGGCCAGACGCCCGGAACGCGTCGACCGGTACGGTGACCCGGTGCCCACCCTGGTCGCCGTCGACCAGGCGGAGGAACTGTTCGGCGGTCCGCCCGACCGGGAGGAGGAGCGCCACGCGCTGCTGCGCCAGCTCGCGCGGGCTGTCGAGGAGCACGACGGGCTCCACCTGCTGCTCTCACTGCGCGAGGAGTATCTGGCCTCCGTACTGCCGTACGAGCGCCCGCTGGGCCGGGGCTCGCGGGCGCGGTTCCAGTTGCTGCCGCTCTCGCGCGCGGCGGCGCTCGACTCCACGACGAGACCCCTCGAGCACACCGGCCGGTCCTTCGCCCCGGGGGCCGCCGAACGACTCGTCGACGACCTGCGCACCGTCCCCTTCCTCAACGACGAGGGGCAGACGACCACGGTGACGCTCAGCACCGTCGAGCCCGTCCAGTTGCAGGTCGTCTGCTCCGCTCTGTGGGACTCGCTGCCGCCGGGCCTGCACGAGATCACCGCCGAGCATGTGAACCTGCATGTGAACGTCGACCACTTCCTGACCGGTTTCTGCGAGCGGATGCTGGCGCAGGTCGCGGCCGAGTCGGGGATCACCTCGAGCGAGATCCGTTCCTGGCTGCGCAGGACCTTCGTCACCGAGCACGGGACGCGCAACACCGTCTACGAGGGCCTCCGTGAGACGGCGGGCATGCCGAACGCCATCGCCGAGGCGCTGGAGGACCGTCACCTGCTGCGGGGCGAGCACCGGCTGGGGATCCGCTGGTACGAGCTACAGCACGACCGCCTGATCGGCTCGGTGCGCCAGTCGCAGCACCCGGCGACCTACCTCGGTGACGCGCGGGCGGCACTGGCCAGGCGGAACTGGGAGACGGCCCGCGACCTCGCGGAGGAGGCGGTCCGCGCCTCGGGGCCCGGTGAGACCTGGGTGCGGGCCGAGGCCCTGGTCGTGCTGGGGGAGGTCGCGGCGGCGGGAGGCGAGGTGCAGGGGGCGCGCCGCCGGTTCGAGGAGGCGGCCGACGTGTTCGCGACGCTCCAGCGGTTCAACGGGGTGGCCTCGGCGCTGACCGCGGAGGGACGGCTCTGGCTGGCCCAGGGCGAGTACGCCAGGGCGGTGGAGCAGTTGCGCGCCGCGCTCTCCTGGGTTCCCAACGACCTGCCCGCACAACTGGCGCTCGGGGAGGCCCTGTGGCACCTGGGACAGCCGCGTGCCGCGCTCGCCCTGCTCAACGGCGCCGTGGCGCTCGCCAGCGAACCCCCCGTCGAGACGCTGGCGCTGCGTGGAGAGATCCTCGCCGATCTTGGAAGGCCCGGCGAGGCCCTGCGCGACCTGGATCGCGTGAGACGGCACCAGCGGCCCACCACGATCGCCGCCAGGGCGCTGGCCCTCGCCCTGGCCGGACGGTTCGACGCCGCCGGGCAGGAGATCCTCGACGCGACCGCCGACGGGTCGGACAGCGGGCCGGTCCTGCTGCGGGCCGCACGCGTCCATGCCCTGCTGGGGCAGCACGCGACCGCCGAGGATTTCGCCTCGCGGGCGCTCGGCGCGGTCACTCCCGGGCTTCCACCGCATCTTCGGAAGCAGGCTGAGGATTTCCTCCGGAAAACGGCGTGACATCGGTTCTCGCCGCCTCCCATATGTGGTTGAACTGCTCCACCCAGTAGGTGTACCAGCGCTCGTCGCGGCCGCGGGTCAGCTCCAGATGCATGCGCGACGAGGTCGAGGGATTGTGAAAGCCGTGAATCTCCACGATGACCCGGCCCCGTGGGGTCTCCGGGTCGAGAAGCACCAGGCTGAATCCCGGACTGTAGGAAAGGAGGCGGTACTCGAACTCGCCCACGGTCTTCCAGCCGCTCATCAGGCGGAGGCGCTCCATGGTGCTCTCCAGCGCGGCGGGAAGCCGCTGGACGGGAAACTCGATCGAGTCGTCCAGTTGCTTCGCGGTCTGCTGGACCGCCCCCTTCTCCAGGGGGTCGAGAATGACGATCCTGACGCGTCCCCTCTCCCGCGCGAGCACCGTGTTGCGCATGATCTCGCAGGTCTGCGCGGAGAGCAGGTTGACCGCGGAGGGGGCGAACACCCGGACGTCACGCGCGTGGGCGAGCAGCGACGACAGCGGCGCGCTGTCGTACACCGACCGGTCGTTCAACAGCCCGTCGGGAGATTCGGCGGGTTCCGCGGGAAGGGTGATCCGGTAGAGCAGCAATCCCACTCCCGAGAGCAGGACCGCCCATCTGAGGTCGTCGTCCAGCGCGTCGCTGACGATTGACAGGAACGCGAAACCGAAGACGACGATCGTGAGAGCGTACGCGTCGATGTGCTGCCGAGCCTTGAAATCACTGCCGATTCTTCGCAGCCACCGCACATCGACCCCCAGCCATTCGGCACCGTCGAAACAGCTATGCCCATTGTCGGCGGTCCGGACCTCGTGGCGCGCGATGTTCCGCCCGGCGGCCGGGGCCTAGACCGTGACCGGCCGGCGGCGCCCCTGACGGAGACCGTCGACGGCGAGGGCACCGCCACCGCTGAAGGCGATGGCCAGGGTGCCCGCGGCAAGGGTGAGGACGAACTCGTAGCCCCCCTCGCTCACCGAGAAGCCGGCCGGGGCGTGGGCGAAGACGATCGCGCCGAGCATGTTGAGCACGAGGAGAGTGCCGAAGACCGGCAGGGCCGCGCCCAGGATGAGCGCGATGCCGCCGACGACTTCGAGGACGGCGACCGCCGGAGCCGCGACGCTCGCCAGCGGGATGCCCAGCGAGTCGAAAAAGGCCGTGGTCTGGGCCAGCCCCATCGTCATGAACTTCTGCAGCCCGTGGACCAGGAAGACCGCGCCGATGCCGATCCGCGCCAGCAGCAGGGCGTAGGGGCGCACTCGGTCAAGCATGATGACTCCTCTTTGTCATTCGAATTTGAACCAAACCATAGTGGTTAGTTCAAATTTGAACAAGCCGTAGGATGTTCTGGTGAGCGAGACGAGATGGCTCAGCGAGAGCGAGATGGCCATGTGGGTGGCCTACCTGTCCGCGACGCATCTACTGGAGCGCCGCGTCGAGGATCAGCTGAAAGCCGACTCGGGTCTGACCCACACCCAGTACGAGATCCTGGTGACACTCTCCGAACGCCCCGACGAGCAGATGCGGATGACCGAGCTCGCCCGCCGGCTGATCACTTCCAAAAGTGGTCTCACCTACCAGATCGGGCAGCTGGAGAGGCGAGGACTCGTCACGCGGGCGACCTGCCCCTCCGATGAGCGGGGCGTGCTCGCGGTGCTCACCGAGGAGGGCAGGCGCTGCCTGGAGCGGACCGCCCCCGGGCATGTGGCCGTGGTGCGCGCCTTTTTGATCGACCGGCTCAGCCCCGAGGAGATCGAGACCATGAGGCGGATCATGACGAAGGCCGCCGTGGCCATGGAGGCGGCGCCGGCCGGTCCGCTCCGCAACCCTCCGCCGGGCAAAAGCCCAGGTTAGCGCGCGGGCCGGGCCCGGGACCCCGGTTCTCGCTTTCGGCCACGGAACCGCGGGGAAGACGCGAGAATCCGGTACGGCTCGCACGGGGGGCATACCGTGCGAGCCGTACCGGATTCAGGGCCGCACCACCGGGTCAGGCGGCGGTGCAGCTGACCGAGGAGGGCGCGCCGTTGGTCCCGGACCAGCTGCCGGTGAACCCGAAGGACGTCGAGGCGCCTGAGGAGAGGTTGCCGTTGTGGGACACGTTCCGCACCGAGACACCGGCGCCGCTCTGGGTGTGCTGTCCGTTCCAGAGCTGGGTGATGCTCTGGTTACCGGGGAACGACCAGCTCGCCGTCCAGCCCGTGATCGCCTGGGCTCCGCTGCTCTTCACGGTCACCTCGGCCTGGAAACCGCCCTGCCAGGAGCTGACCAGCTTGTAGGAGGCCGTGCAGGCCTTGCCGCCGGTCGGGGTGGGAGTGGGAGTGACGGTCGGGGTGGGGGTCGCGGTGGGCTGCGGAGCCGCCATGGCCAGGTCGTAGGCCCGCTGCGGCACGAACTGCCCGGCCCCGGCGATGCAGCCGTCCGCCTCGCCCGGCAGCTTGATCCAGAGGAACGCGTCGATCGCCGAGTCGCCGGTGGCGTTGGTACTCGGCGTGCCGATCGCCCGGCCACCCGGGTCGCACCACTCGCTGCCCTGCGGGCCGTTGCCGTTGCGGCTGGTGTCGATCACCGCGCGGAGCCGGGAGACGCCGGTGGCGGAGATGACGTTCTTGGCATAGGCGACCTCGGTGGAGCTCCACCGGTAGTTGGAGACGTTGACGGAGATGCCGTCCGCGCTGCCTCCGACGTCCGCGGCGTTCAGCCGGGCCGCGGCGTCGGAGGCCGACAGCCATCCCGAGTGCCCGATGTCGTAGTAGACCTTGGCCGAGGAGGAGGCGGCCTTCAGCTTCTTGCCGGCGTACGCCATGGAGGCGTTGGTCTCCTGCTGCTGGGAGGAGCTCATGCAGTTGGTCATGATCGGGAGCACGTCTGGCTCCAGGATGATCGACGCCGGGCGTCCCTGGAGGCCGGCCGCCAGCTCGTCGATCCACTGCCGGTAGGCGGTGTGGTTGGGCGCCCCGCCGGTGCTGGCGCCGCTGCAGTCGCGGTTGGGGATGTTGTAGACGACGAGGATCGGGATCTTGCCCGCGCCGGCCGCCGCCCCGACGAACGACGACACCTGGCCGCGGATGGTGGAGGTGTTGGTGGTGGTGTACCAGCGGGCCTGCGGCACGGCGGCGATCCGGTCGCGGATGACCGGCGCCCGGTAGTCTCCGGCGTTGGCCGCGACCCATTTGGCGGCGCCGGTCTCCGGATCGACGTAGAACGGGGAGTCGGCCGCGGACGCGCCGGAGGCGACGGTGACCGCGGCACCTGACCCGATCACCAGAGCCGCGCAGAGCGTGGCCAGAACTGACCTTCTTGGCATGGATCGACTCCTTCGGGGGGGATGCATGGGAGCGCTCCCACCATAGGCGGCCGACCACCCCCGGATACAGCAGGCGCCCCTGGCTCCTCACACCAGGACGCGCTGACCTGTGCGAACGCCCGCCACAGTGGATGAAAGTTTCAATGTCGCGGCTCACCCCCGATCGGTGGGTGACAGCACGGGGAACCGGCGCAGTGTCGGGCTGAGCAGCGTACCCAGCGCGACAAGGGCCAGGCCGGCCGCGCAGACCAGCACGGCGGCCGGGCCGTCACCGGCCGTCATGAGGAAGCCGCCGGCCATCGGCCCCAGGGCGGCGGCCCCGCCGGAGAAGAGCCCCGCGATGCCGGACAGGCGGCCGCGCAGGTGGTCGGGGGTGACCGTGAGCTGGTAGGTCAGGACCGTGGTGTTCGCGACCGGCGCGAGGAACGCGGCACCGCCGAGAAGCACCCCGAGGAGGATGCCGCTCGGGACGAGCGCCATCGCCGCGGTCATCACCGCGGCGACGAGCGGAAAGCCGACAATGGTCAGGGCCGGCGGGAGGGCGGCGTGCAGGCGGGCCGCGGCCAGTGCGCCCAGCAGGCCCCCCGCACCGATGCACGCCATCGTCAGGCCCACCTCGCCGGCGCTCACCCCCTCCCCCGTCATCGCCAGGACGATGATGACGAGCGCGCTGAAGACGAGGTTGGAGGAGACCATCCACACCAGCGTCGTCCTGATGACCCGGTGTCCCGCCACCCAGCGGATCCCCTCGGCGACGCCGCCCACGGCCGAACCTCCCCTCGGGAGCACGGCGGGGGCCACCCGCCGCGGCAGGCGCAGGAAGAGCAGCGTGACGAAGGAGAGGCCGAGCATGATCGCGTCGGCGCCGAAGGGTGCCGTGTGGTGCAGGGTGAACAGGAAACCCGCCAGCGCGGGACCGAGCAGGGTGGCGATGAAAGGGCGCGCGGTATTGCGGGCGACCGCCTGCGACAGCTGCGACTCGGGCACCACCTGGGGAAGCGCGGCGTGCTCGGCCGGCTGGAAGACCGAGCTGAAGAAGCCCTCGACCGCGGCGGCCAGCAGGATGTGCGGGAAGGCGTAGGTACCCAGGAGCAGCGCCACGACCACGCTGCCCATCGCCAGGGCACGGGCACCGTGGCACAGCAGCATGACCTTCTTGCGGTCCCACCGGTCGGCGACCACCCCGGCGGGCACGTTCGCCACCATGTGCGCCACCGCGAGCACCGACGACGCGAGGCCCATCTCCAGCGGCGAGCCCGACATGGCCAGGATCAGCAGCGGGAAGGAGACGAAGGTGATCTCACTGCCCAGCTCGGAGAAGAGCTGGCTGGTCCACAGGATGTTGTAGTCGCGGTTGCGGGACAGGCGGATCGGCCCGCCGGCCACGTCACCGGCCATGTCACCGGCACCTGCCTGCGCGGTGCTCATCGCGGCGTCAGCCTTCCCCGCCGGGGGCGTCGTTCTCGTCGCGCGCCCGCCGGGCCAGCCGTCCGGTGACCTGGATGAGATCGATCCCTCCCGTCTCCGGATCACGCAGGAAACGGCCGGTGTAGGTGGTACGGCCACCGGCCGTTTCCCGCATCGTGAAGCGCAGGCCCTCGTAGCAGGTCAGCTCGAACCGCTCAGCCTCGCCCGTCGTCAGGCGGAGCCCGCCCGCACCGTCCGCGACGACCGTGAGCTCCATCTCCCCGTTGACGTACCGGCCGGCGCATTCCGGTGGTCCCGACGTCCGCAGGGCCGGGTCGGGCGGCGCCGACAGGCCGCGGCCTCCCACGGCCAGTCCCGCCGGGCGGAGTTCCGCCAGCAGGTCCTCCCAGAGCGCCGGTCCGGTGGCGGCGTTCGCGGTCAGCGCGACGACGGTCCCGCCCGCCGGTTCGAACCGCAGGTGGCAGGAGGTTCCCTCACCGGTGCCGTCGTGCCCGAACCAGTCGGGCCCGGCGTCGTGGTACATCGCCCAGCCGAGCCCCCAGGAGTCGGCCATGCCGAACGGTCCGGCCGTCACCCCCGCGAGCTGGTCGCGGCGCATCTCGCGGGCGGAGTCGCGGTCGAGCACCGGCTGGAGCGCCGGGTGGGCCAGGTGCATCAGCGCGAACGTGACCAGATCGGCGGCCCCGAGGGCGAGCCCGGCACTCGGCGCCGCCACCTTCGGCAGGGTCTGCCAGGTGACCGGCAGCATCCGGTCCCGCGGCTGCCGCACCGTGTGGCCGTCCACCACCGGCCGGAACCCCGACGGCGGCCCGACGACGAACGCCGGCGCGATGTCCAGCGGCTTCAGCAGGACCGCCTCCATCGCCTCCCACCAGCTCATCCCGGTGATCACCTCGACGAGGTGGCCCGCCAGGATGTAGCCGATGTTGGAGTAGGAGAAGACGGTCCCCGGCGGGTGCGCGGTGCCGGACTCGCGGCAGTGGCGCGCCACCCACCGCCGGGCCCCGGAGTGGTCGCCGCCCTCGTCGATGTTCGAGGCCAGCCCGCTGGTGTGGCTGAGCAGCCGCCGCGCCGTCATCCTCGGGCCCGGCCCGCCGCGTCCGGCCCCCACCTCGGGCACGTACTCGGCCAGCGGGGCGTCGAGATCGATGTCGCCGCAGGCCGCCAACGTCATCACCAGCGTCGCGGTGAAGGGTTTGGTGAGCGAGCCGAGCGGAAAGGCGGACCGTCGGGTCACCGGCTCGCCGGCCCCGTACGTCTCCTCGCCGGTCTCGGCGGTGACGGTCTCACCCGCGTGGTGCACGGCCAGCTGCGCCCCCGGCACGCGGTGCTCGCGGGCCAGCCGGGCCAGCCGGGCGGGAAGGTCGACGTCCACGCTCACTCCCTCTCCGCCCGGCCGGCGGCCGGATCGATGTGTGCGGCGACGGCGCGCAGCGCCTCCAGGAGGTCCTCCGCCAGGCGCTCGACCGTGGCCCGGTCGTGCACGCCGACCACGTGGCGCCAGTCGAAACGCAGCCTGCCGTCCGCCGGGTAAGCGATGATCTCCAGGGGCCGGATGCCCGGCGCGACCGGCTCCGCCCGGCGGGCGGGCCGCGGGGAGTGGAACGAGCGGTAGAGAACGCTCTCGCCCGGGTCGACCGGCTCGTGGAAGGCGAAGGCCACCCGTGGCCGGTCCCCTCCCGGCGGTCGCGGGGCAGCCGAGCCCCGCGGGGCGAGGTGGCGCAGCGCCCCGTAGCCCAGGCCGGCGCTCGGAACGGCGCGCAGCCGCCCGCGTACGGCCCTGACGATCGCGGGCCAGTCGGGCGGGGCTCCGCCGGGCGTGTCCTCGAGCACGACGGGGAACGTGCCGGCGAACCGGCCGACGGTGCGGGAGAGGTCGACCCCGTCGAAGATCTCCTCCCTGCCGTGCCCCTCCAGCTCGACCAGCACGCGGTCAGCGCCCGTCCAGCGGCACAGCACCCGCCCCAGCGCGCCGAGCAGTACGTCTCCGATCCCGGCGCGGAACGCCGCGGGTGCCGCGCGCAGCAGCGCGCCGCTCTCGCCCTCCCCGAGAAAGACGGACACCTCACCCGCGACCGGCGGCGCCTCACCCGGCCCCTCGGGCGGCGGCGCGGTCTCGGGCAGCGCGGTCCAGTAGGCCAGTTCCTCGTCGAACCCGCCCTCCGCGGCGTGCCCGGCCAGCATCCCCGCCCAGCGCTGGAAGGAGGAGGGCTCCGGTCCCAGGTCCACCGGCGTTCCCGCCGTCGACTGCCGGTAGGCCCGCTCCAGGTCGTCGAGCAGGATCCGCCAGGACCGGGTGTCGGCCGCCAGCGGGTGCACGGTGAGGCAGAGCCAGGGCCGCCGGCCCGGCCCGAAGTCCAGCAGCGAGGCCCGGAACGGCTCCCCGGCCGGATCGAGGCCGCGGGCCGCCTCGTCTGCCGCGAACCTGTCCACCACCTCCCGCACGGCCGCGATCTCCGGCGGGCCGGACTCCGTGGCCTCTCCCGCGCCGGATCCGGCCGCGGCCCGGAGGTCGAACCGGCGTAGCGGGTCACCGGCGGCGGCCGACGGCGCGGCCCGCTGCCACCAGGAGCCGTCCGCGTGCTCGAAGCGCGAGCGCAGCGCGTCGTGCCGGGCCACCAGCGCGGCCAGGGCCGCGCGCAGTCCCTTCTCGGCGGTCCCCTCGGCCAGCTCGACGAGGACCGGCCTGGCGAGGAGGTGCGGGGACGCCCCCCTGGTCTCGACGAACTCGCGCTGGCCGGGTGTCAGGGGTGCCGGGCCGCCCACCCGCGGGCCGGGCGCCTCTCCCGGCCCGGCCGCCGTCGCGAGCCGTGCCACGGTCTGGTGCAGGAAGAGATCCTTGGGCGAGAGGCGCAGCCCCGCGTGCCTGGCCCGGTGGATGACCTGCATGGTCAGCAGCGAGTCGCCGCCGAGGTCGAAGAAGTTGTCCTGCACGCCGATCCTGGCCACCTCGATGCCAAGGACCTCGGCCCAGATCCCGGCGAGCAGCCGCTCGGCCGCGTCGCGCGGGGCGACGCGCCCGGCCCCCGCATCGCCCTCGGGAGCGGGCAGCGCGCGCCGGTCGGCCTTCCCGCTCGACGTCAGCGGAAGCTCCTCCAGCAGGACGAAGAAGGCGGGGACCAGGTAACCGGGCAGGGAACGCCTGGCGTGGTCGCGCAGCTCCGCGACCGACGGCGGCGTGTCCCCCGCGGGCACCAGGTACGCGGCCAGCCGCCGGTCGCCCGGCCGGTCCTCCCTGACCACCACCGCCGCGGACGCGACGCCCGGGTGGCCGAGCAGGACGCTCTCGATCTCGCCGGGCTCGATCCGGAACCCCCGGATCTTCACCTGGTCGTCGACCCTGCCCAGGAAGGTCAGCACGCCGTCGGCCCGCCACCGGACCATGTCCCCGGTACGGTACATCCGCGCCCCGGCGGGACCGAACGGATCGGCGACGAACCGTTCGGCGGTCAGCGCGGGCCGGCCCAGGTAGCCGCGGGCCACGCCGTCCCCGGCGATGTACAGCTCCCCCGGCACGCCCGGGGGCACCGGCTGGCAGAGCCGGTCCAGCACGTACACCCGGGTGTTGGCGATCGGCGCTCCGATGGGGGGCGCCACCGTGTTCCCCGCCTCGACCGCCGCCGTGGTGGACCAGATCGTGGTCTCCGTCGGCCCGTACAGGTTGGTCACCGACCGCGCCGAGGCCGCCAGCGTCCCGGCCAGGTCCGCCGGCAGCGCCTCGCCGCCGACGAGGACCCGCACGCCGGCGAGGACCTGGCCGGTCTCCTCGGCCACCGCCCGCCAGAGGCTGGGCGTCGCCTGTATCACCGTCACGGATTCCTCGGCGATGACCTGTCGCAGCCGCCAGGGGTCGTGGACCAGCTCGCGGCCGGCCAGCACCACCGCCGCACCGCTGATCAGCGGCATGAACAGCTCCAGGCCCGCGATGTCGAACCCGACCGTCGTCATCGCCAGCAGGCGGTCGCGCGGGCCGAGGCCGAACCGGTCCCGCATGTCCACCAGGAAGTTGCGCAGGTTGCCCCGGGAGACCACCACCCCCTTGGGCCTGCCGGTGGAGCCCGAGGTGTAGATGGTGTAGGCCGCGCCGTCCGGATGGAATCCGCCGGTGACGGGGTCGGTGACGGGGCAGCCGTCCAGCGCGGCGAGCACCTCGGGGTCGTCGAGAAGGATCCGGGGCACCTCCTCGAAGGCGCCGGCCAGGATCTCGGCCTCGGCTCCGGCGGTCAGCACCAGCGCGGGGCCGGCGTCCCGGAGGAGGAGCGCGACGCGCTCCGGCGGGTGTTCGAGGTCCAGCGGCAGGTAGGCGGCGCCCGTCTTGAGCACCGCGAGCGCCGCCACCACCAGGTCCGCCGTCCGGGGGAAGGCCAGCCCCACCAGCGTCTCCGGGCCGACACCCCGCGATCCCAGGTGGTGGGCGAGCCGGTTGGCGCGCGCGTTCAGCTCCGCGTACGTGAGCGTGAGGTTCCCGCGGACCAGCGCGGTCGCGTCCGGGGTGGCGGCGACCTGATCCTCGAAGAGCCTGGAGAGGTCGGCCCGCGGGATCTCCCTGCCGGTGTCGTTCCACTTCACCAGCGACCGCTCGCGCTCGGCACTGGTCAGTAGGCGAACCTCCGACAACCGGCGCTCCGGATCCTGCGCCACGGCGTCGAGCAGCATCACCAGGTGCCTGGTCATGCGCTCGATCGTGGTCTCGTCGAACAGGCCGGTGCTGTAGGCGACGGCCACGGTCAGCGCGCCCCGGTGCTCGTAGAAGTTCACGATCAGGTCGTGGCTGACCTCGCCGCTCGTGACGGGCAGCGTCTCGGCGCGCAGCCCCGGCAGGTCCTCCTCCCGCGCCGGGGTGTTCTCCAGCACCACCATGACCTCGACCAGAGGGGTGCGGCTGGGGTCCCGCTCGGGCCGCATGATCTCCACCAGCCGCTCGAACGGCACGTCGTCGTGGGTGAACGCGTCAAGCACCGTCGCACGGACCTGGGAGAGCAGCTTCCCGAAGGACGAGGACTCGTCCACCAGGGAGCGCAGCACCACGGTGTTGACGAAGAAACCGACCAGCCCCTCCAGTTCGGCCCGGTTGCGGCCCGAGGTCGCCGTGCCCACCGCGACGTCCTGCTGGCCGCAGTAGCGCGCGAGCAGCAGCTGCGTGGCGGCGGCCAGCACCATGAACAGGGTGGCGTCGTGCCCGCGTGCCACGGTCCGCAGCCGGTCCACCACCTCGGGCGGCATCTCCACCGTGTGCGTCGCGCCGGCGGAGGCGCGCACGGCGGGTCTCGGCCGGTCCACGGGCAGTGCCAGCGGGGCGATCCCGTCGAGCCGCCGCTTCCAGTAGCCGATGTGCCCGTCGAGCGCCGGCCCCTCCAGGTGCTCCCGCTGCCAGGCGGCGTGGTCTGCGTACCGTATGGGGAGCGGCGCGGGTTCGCGCCGCTCGCCGCGCGTCTCGGCGGAGTAGAAGGCGGCGAAGTCCTCGGTGAGCACCCCCATCGACCACCCGTCGGTCACGATGTGGTGCATGAGCAGCGCCAGCACGTGGTCGGCGGCGTCCAGGCGGATCAGCACGGCCCGGAACAGCGGGCCACGCCGCAGGTCGAAGGGGTGCGACGCCTCCTGTTCGAGCTGCCGCCACATCGCGGCCTCGCGCTCGCCCGCGGGTGTCCCCTCCAGGTCCACCGTCTCGAAGGCCGCCTCGAAGGCCGCCTCGGAGGGGGGATGGATCGTCTGCGTGCCCCGTCCCCCGACGTCGCCGAACGTGGTGCGCAGCGACTCGTGCCGCCCTACCAGCCGCCGCAGAGCGGTCCGCGCCGCACCGGCGTCCAGCTCGCCGCGGAGTCGCAGGGCGAGGGCCGTGTTGTATCCGGTGCCGCCGGGTTCGAACGCGTCGAGGAACCACAACCGCTGCTGGGCGAAGGAGAGCGGCAGGTCGTCGTCGCGGTCCACCACCTCGATCTCGCGCCGGGCGCCGCCCGGGTCGGCGCCGCCGAGCAGGGGGGCGAGCGTCGCGATGGTCGGCGTGTCGAAGAGCTGCCTGGGCGGCGGCGCCGAGCCGAGCGCGGCCCGGACCCGCGAGATGATCTGGATGCTGAGGATCGAGTCGCCGCCGAGGTCGAAGAAGCTGTCGTGTACCCCGACCCGGGCGGTGTCCACTCCGAGCACCTCGGCCCAGATCGCGGCCAGCAGGCGTTCGGTCGCGTCGCGGGGGGCGACGTACGCCGTGCCGGTGTCGGCGCCCCTGCCGGGGTCGGGCAGCGCGCGGCGGTTCAGTGTGCCGCTCGGGCTCAGCGGCAGCGCCTCCAGGGTCACGAACCCCGACGGTACGGCGTGTCCCGGCAGGACCCCGCTGAGGAACTCCTTCAGCTCCCGGGCGTCCGCCGGCTCGCCCGCGGGCACCACGTAGCCCGTCAGCCGGACGCGGCCGGGGGCGTCCTCCCAGGCGGCGACCGCGGCGGCGGCGACACGGGGGTGGCGGGCCAGCGCCGACTCGATCTCGCCCAGCTCCACCCGGAAGCCCCTGATCTTGACCTGGTCGTCCACCCGTCCCATGAACTCCAGGTTCCCGTCGGCGCGGCGGCGCACCAGGTCTCCCGTCCGGTACATCCGGCCCTCGGCGCCGGGCGCGAACGGGTCGGTCAGGAACCGCTCCGCGGACAGCTCGGCACGGTTCCAGTAGCCCCGCGCCACCCCGTCGCCGCCGATGTAGAGCTCTCCGGCGACACCGAGCGGCACCGGGCGCATCTCCCCGTCCAGCACGTAGACGCGGGTGTTGACCAGCGGCCGTCCGATCGGGACGAACGCCGCCTCGCCCACCGGATCGCCGCCCAGCTGGAAGACCGTGGAGTCCACGGTCGTCTCGGTCGCGCCGTAGGCGTTGACGACCACGGTGTCCGGTCCCACCCCGCGCAGCACCTCCTCGGAGTCGCCGGCCGGCCAGCCCTCCGAGCCGACCATCAGGACGCGCAGCGAATCCAGCCGCACGCCGCGCCGCCCGGCCTCCTGGACCAGGGCCCTGGCCAGTGACGGGACCGTCACCAGGATCTCCGCCCGGGTGCGGGCCAGCGTCTCCAGCAGGGCGGCCGGGTCCGCCACCGCCTCGGCCGGGCACACCGCCATCGTCCCGCCGAACAGGGCCGACAGCAGGAAGTCGCCGAAGAACAGGTCCACCGAGAGACTCGACACCGACAGGGAGCGAGGCCGCGTCCCGGACAGTCCGTAGCGGGCGTCCCAGGCGCGCACCATGTGGTGGACGTTGCGGTGCTCGACCATCACCCCCTTCGGGCGGCCGGTGGATCCCGAGGTGTAGACGATGTAGGCCAGGTCCGCCGGGGTCACGGCGACGTCCGGCGGCGACGCGGGCAGGCCGTCGAGGACGGCCCGGTCCCGGTCCAGGCAGACGAAGGACGCCGGGGACCCGGCCACCCGGTCCAGCAGCCGCCGCTGGGTCACCACGACCGGGGCCGACGCGTCCTCCAGCATGGTCGCCAGCATCCGGGGCGGGTAGCCGGGATCGAGCGGCACGAAGGCGCCTCCCGCCTTCAGCACCCCCAGCAGCGCGACCACGGCGTCCACGCCGCGCTCGACGCACACCCCCACCGGTACGCCGGGGGCCGCCCCCAGCTCCACCAGGCGGTGGGCCAGCCGGTTGGCCCGCTCCTCCAGCCCGGCGAAGGTGAGCTCGCCGTCACCGTGGCTGACGGCGACGGCGTCCGGGGTGCGCCCGGCCTGCTCTGTGAAGATCTCGTGGACGCACCTGGCGGGCGTGAACTCCACGGCGGGGCCGTTCCACTCCCCCAGGAACCGCTCCCGCTCGGGCGCGGTGAGCACCGGCAGGTCCGCCACCGGGCTCTCGGGGGCGGACACGATCGCGGCGAGGACCGTCTCCAGGTGCCCCGCCATGCGTTCCACCGTCGGCTCGTCGAACGAGGCGGGGTCGTACCCCAGCGCCAGGGTCAGCTCCTGTGCCGCGTGGGCGGTGAGCGTGAGCGGGTAGTTGGTCTGCTCCTCGCCCCGGTGGTCGCGCACGCGCAGCCCGTGCCTGGCCGCCGCGTCGGGATCGTACGGGTAGTTCTCGAACACCACGACGCTGTCGAACAGGTTGGTGCCCCTGGGCACCTCGGCGCACGCGTGGATCCGCGCCATCGACAGGTACTCGTACTCGCGGGACGCGGCCTGCGCGTCCTGCAGGCGCCGCAGCCAGGACATCACCCGCTCGGTGCCGGCCACCTCCGTCCTGACCGGCACCACGTCGACGAAGAGCCCGATGATCGACTCCGAACCGGCGAGCCCGGCCGGTCGGCCGGAGACCGTCGCGCCGAAGCAGACGTCCCGCTCCCCCGCGTAGCGGGAGAGCAGCAGCGCCCACGCGCCCTGCAACAGGGTGTTGACGGTCAGCCGGGCGTCCCTGGCGCACTCGTACAGCGCCCCGGACAGCTCCTTTGGCAGCCGTAGCCGCACCTCCCTGGAGGAACGCGCCCCGTGGGCCCGCGCCACCGGCCTGTCGAACGGCAGCCGGGTCGGCGCGGTCATGCCCGCGAGCACCCCCCGCCAGTGCCGCTCCGCCTCGGCCTGGTCCTGGCGTGCCAGCCACCCGACGTACTCCCGATAGGGCGGGCGGTGCGTCACCGTGCCGGTCCGCCCCGTGGTGAGGGCGGCGTACTGTTCGAACACCTCCGACAGCACGTGCGAGGAGCTCCAGCCGTCCAGCGTCATGTGGTGGGCCGCCCACAGCAGTCGCACCTCGGTCTCGGACAGCCGCAGGAGGTCCAGCCTGGCCAGCGGCGCGACGGCCAGGTCCAGCCGCCGCTCGGCCCGGCGTTCCCACAGCCGCCGCACCGCCTGCCGCCGCTCGGCCTCCGGCAGGTCCCGGAGGTCGTGGTGGGTGACGGGGAGCCGCACCCCGCGGTGGACCACCTGCACAGGCTCGGGGACGCCCTCCCAGATCACCGCCGTACGCAGGGCGGGCGTGCGGTCGACGACTCGCTGCCATGCCTCGGCCAGCGCCACCGGATCGGTGACCCCCTCCAGGACCATCGAGTAGTGACCGGCGTAGATGTCCGACTCGGGCTCGGCCAGCGAGTGAAAGAGCATGCCGTGCTGCATGGGCGTCAGCGGGTAGACGTCCTCGATTCCCCTGCCGTCGCCGGCCAGCCGGTCCACCGTGGCCTGGTCCAGCCCGGCAAGCGGGAAGTCCGAGGGAGTGCAGCCGCCCGCGCCCGGCTCCGCGCAGTGCTCGACGATCTCCGCCAGCGCCGACATCACCCGCTCCGCCAGCGCCTCGACGCTCTCCCCGCGGTGCACGGCCGCCGAGTACGTCCAGCGGAACTCCAGCTCGTCGCCGTCGACGAGCCCGGTGATCTCAAGCAGGTGCCGCCTGACCTGCCCCGGGCTCCGCTCGGCGCCGGGGTGGGGCAGCCGCCCGCGCAGCAGCCCGCCTCGGCCGCCGGATCCGGCCTCGACGCGCCCGAGGTAGTTGAACCCCACCTGGGGAACGCGGCCCGGCGGCCGGCCGCCGGGCGCGCCGAGATGGCGCAGCGCACCGTATCCCAGCCCCTGGCCCGGCACCGCGCGAAGCTGCTCCTTGACCGACTTGAGCGTCTCCCCCCAGCCGGGCGCGGCCGGGAGGCGCAGCGCGACGGGGAAGACCGTGGTGAACCAGCCGACGGTCCGCGACAGGTCGACGCCGGGGAACAGGTCGGCGCGGCCGTGGCCCTCCATCTCGACGAGGGCGGTGTCGCCGCCGGTCCACTCGCACAGCACCCTGCCCAGCGCGGCGAGCAGCACGTCGTTGATCTGGGTTCGGTAGACCTCGGGCACGTCGCGCAGCAGCGCCCGGGTGCTCTCCGCGCTCAGCCGCGCGGTCACGGTACGCGTGGACGCGACAGTGTTCTCGATGTGCCCGCCGTGCCCGCCGTGCCCGCCGGTCCCGTGCTCTCCGGCGATGTCCACCGGCAGCGCGGCGGCCCCGGCCGCGACCTCGTCCAGGCGGGTCCAGCGGTCCAGCTCGTGGTCGAGGCCGCCCGCCGCCACGTGGTCCGCGAGACGGTGGGCCCACTCCAGGAAGGAGGTCGTCTTGGCGGGGAGCCGGATGTCCTGGCCCGCCTCGGCCTGCCAGTAGGCGGTCTCCAGGTCCGGCAGCAGGATCTGCCAGGAGACGGCGTCGACCACGAGGTGGTGGGCGGTCAGGAACAGCCGGGGGCGGTGCGCGTCGCCGAGCACGAAGAGCAGTGCCCGGAAAAGCGGGCCGGTGTCCAGCCGGAACCCCTGCTGCGCGGCCAGGATCTCCTCGCGCATCCGCGTCTCCCGGTCGGCGGCGCCGATCCTGGACAGGTCGATCCGCCGCAGCGGCTCGCCGTCCTCGGCGGCGGCGTTGTGCTGCCGCCACCGCCCGCCGTCGTGCTCGGCGCGCAGGCGCAGGGCGTCGTGGTGGGCGGGCAGCGCGGTCAGGGCGGCGCGCAACGCCTCCTCGTCGGGCTCCTCGTCGAGTTCGACGAACATCGCCTGGTTGAACCGGTCGACGCTGTCGGCGAGGTTCTCGAAGAACCAGTGCTGCACGGGCGTGAGCGGGACCTCTCCCGACACCGCCCGCTGCTCGGCGCGTGGCTGTTCCTCGGCGACCGCCTCCGCGGCCAGTTCGGCGACGGTCTGGCGCAGGAAGGTCTGTCTGGCCGTCACGCGCAACCCGGCCTCGCGGGCGCGGGCCACGACCCGCAGGCCCAGGATGGAGTCGCCCCCGAGGTCGAAGAAGTTGTCGTCCACGCCTACCCGGTCCACGCCGAGCAGTTCCGACCAGACCTCGGCGATGATCCTCTCCGCGGGTGTGCGGGGCTCGACGTAGCGTGTCCCGGCCTCGCGGTCGCCGGTGGGTTCGGGCAGCGCGCGCCGGTCCACCTTGCCGTTGACCGTCAGCGGCAGGCGTTCCAGCGTGACGAACGCCGAGGGCACCATGTGCTCGGGCAGTCTCGCCCGCAGGAAGGCGCGCAGCTGGGCCGGGTCGGGTCCGCCGGAGGCGGCGGGGACGAGATAGCCGACGAGGCGCAGGTCGCCCCGGGTGCCGCCGCTGACGGCCGCCGCCGCCGTGTCCACCGCGGGGTGCCCGGACATGACGGCCTCGACCTCGCCGAGCTCGACCCGGAAACCTCTGATCTTGACCTGGTCGTCGGCGCGGCCCGCGTACTCCAGCTCGCCCCCCGGCAGCCAGCGCGCGCGGTCGCCGGTGCGGTACATGCGGGTGCCCGGGGGGCCGTACGGGTCGGCGACGAACCGCTCGCCGGTCAGTCCGGGACGGCGCAGGTAGCCGCGGGCCAGGCGGGGCCCGGCGAGATAGATCTCACCGGGGACGCCGACGGGCGCCGGACGCAGCCGGTCGTCCAGCACGTAGGCGCGGACGCTGCGGAACGGGCGGCCGATGGGCACCGTCCCGGTGCGGGCGTCGTCGGGAGTCAGCGCCCGCGTCATGGTGGCGCCGATCGTGGACTCGGTCGGCCCGTAGCCGTTGAACATCCGCCGTCCGGCCGACCAGTCCCGCACCAGGCCCGGGGGGCACGCCTCACCCGCGACGACCAGGGTCGTCCCCTCGGGGACGGCGTCGGCGGGCAGCACGGTCAGCGCGGTCGGGGGCAGGGTGAGGTGGGTGAGACGCTCGGAGCCGATGAGCTCGGCCAGCGGAGCTCCCGGCGCCCGCTCCTCCGCGGTAGCGACCACCAGCGTGCCACCGGACAGCAGGGCGAGCATGAGCTCCCAGAAGGCCCCGTCGAAGCTGAAGGACGCGAACTGCAGCACCCGCGTCCCCGGCCCCGCGCCCAGCCGCTCGCGCTGGGTGAGCACCATGTCGTACAGGCCGGTGTGGGGCACCACGACCGCCTTGGGGCGCCCGGTGGAACCGGAGGTGTAGATCACGTAGGCGGGATGCGCGGGGTCGGAGCGGAGCGTCCGGGGTCGCTCGGCGAGAGGGGCCACGATGTCCGGCGCGTCCAGCGTGACGAGGGGGACGCCCCCCGGCAGCCGCTCCGCCACCTCGGTGGTGGTCAGGATGAGGATGGGAGCGGCGTCCTCCACCATCGTCCGGACGCGCTCGGCCGGGTGGTCGAGATCCAGCGGCAGGTACGCGGCGCCGCTCTTCAGGACGGCGAGGATCGCGACGACGGTCTCGGCCGACCGGGGGACGGCCACGGCCACGATCCGTTCGGGACCCGCGCCCCGCCCGGCCAGCAGCCGGGCCAGCCGGTCCGCCCGCCCGTCCAGCTCGCCGTAGGTGAGGCTCCGCCCGGCGTGGACGACGGCGATCGCCGAGGGGTCGGCCGCGACCTGCTCGGCGAACAGTTCGGGAACCGTGCGCGGCGCGGGGCCGCCGCCCTCGCCGCACCAGATGTCGGTCAGCAGCCGGTGTTCCGCGGCGTCCAGGAGGGGAAGGTCGGCGATCGGCCGGTCCGGGTCGTCCGCGATCGCGGTCAGGAGTGTCAGCAGGTGACCGGCCATGCGCCCGGCGGTGGCCGGGTCGAACAGGTCCGTGCTGTATCCGAGGTGGGTGACGAGCGCGCCGTCACGCTCGTAGAAGTCGAACGAGACGTCCATGGGCGCGACCAGCACCGGCGGACGGATCTCCTCCACCCGGACGCCGGGCAGCTCGACGGCCCCGCGCGGCGCGTTCTGCAGGTTGACCGCGACCTCGGCGAGCGGGAGCCGGCTGGGGTCGCGCTCGGGCCGCAGGACCTCCACGAGCCGCTGGAAGGGCACCTCGTCGTTGTCGAAGGCGTCCAGGACCGTGGAGCGCGCCTCGCCCAGGAAGGCGGTGAACGGCAGGGACTCGTCGACCTGGCAGCGCAGTACCAGGGTGTTGACGAAGAAGCCGATCAGTCTCTCCAGCTCGACCCGGCCACGGCCGCTGGTCGCGGTGGCGACCGCGACGTCCCGCTGCCCGGAGTAGCGCGCGAGCAGGATCTGCACGGCGGCGACCAGGGTCATGAACAGGGTGGCGCCGTGCTCGCGGCTCGTCTCCCTCAGCCGCGACAGCACGGCCGGGGGCACCTCGAAGACATGGGCCGCGCCCGCCGAGGTCCTGACCGGCGGCCGCAGCCGGTCGGTGGGCAGATCCAGCGGGGCGAGCCCGTCGAGCCGCTCACGCCAGTGGGCGAGCATGCCGTCCAGTGCCGTACCGGACACCCGGTCCTGCTGCCAGGAGGCGAAGTCGGCGTAACGCAGGGGCAGCGGCGGAAGCGGAGACGGCTCGCCCGCGATCCCCGCGGCGTACAGCGCGTTCAGCTCCTCGGCGAACACGCCCATGGACCAGCCGTCGGTGACGATGTGGTGCGTGCTGAGGGCCAGCACGTGCTCGTCCGGCCCGAGCCTCAGCAGTCCGGCCCGGAACACCGGGCCCCGGCGCAGGTCGAAGGGGCGCTCCGCCTCCCGTAGCAGCCAGTCGCGCACCGGCGCCTCACGGTCGCCGTCCGCGGGCACGCGCGCCCGCGTGACCTGGATCGGCACCTCCGCGGCCGGCTGCACGGTCTGCACGCCCCTGCCGTTCACCGAGTCGAAGGTGGTGCGCAGCGACTCGTGCCGCTCCACCAGGCCGTTGACGGCGAGCCTGAGCACGTCCAGGTCCAGGGCACCGGTCAGCCGGAGCACCAGCGGGACGATGTATTCGGCGCTTTGGGGGTCCAGCTCGTACCTGAACCAGAGCCGCTGCTGGGCCGGTGACTGCGGCGACGCCTCCCGCGAGGGGGTCCGCGGGATCCCCTCCCTCTCCGGGGAGGCGGGGGCCTCGCCGGCCAGCCGCCGGAGCATCGCCTCGCGTAGGTGGTCGGGCAGTGCGGCCACCCGGCCGTCACGCGAAGAGGGGGCGTTCAATGTGTTCTCCCGTCCGGGTTCCGCTGGCCTGTTCACGAGCCCTGGCTCTGGGCGACCCGTTCGAAGGACGCCAGGATCATGTCCTGCACCACCTCGGCCAGGGCGCCGACGGTCGGAGCGGTGAAGAGCTCCCTCGGGGAGATCTCGACGTCGAACGCGCGCCGCACCCTGGAGGTCACCCGCAGGCTGGTGATGGAGTCGCCGCCCAGGTCGAAGAAGTTGTCGTGTATCCCGACCCGCTCGACCGCGAGCACCTCCGCCCAGATCCGGCCGAGGGCCTCCTCGGTCGGGGTGCGCGGGGCGGCGTAGGCGGCGCGCACGGCTCCCCCGCTCTCCGGTTCCGGCAGCGCCCGCCGGTCCACCTTGCCGTTGGCGTTCAGCGGCAGCCGGTCCAGGGACACGAACGCGGAGGGGACCGTGTAGGCGGGCAACCGCTCGGCCAGCGACCGGGCCAGGTCCGCGGGCGAGGGCCGCGCGCATCCCGCGACCGGCACCACGTAGCCCACGAGATACCTGCGCCCCGGCGCCTCCTCGCGCGCGACGACCACCGCCTCGGCCACGTCCGGCCGGGCCCGCAGCGCGGCCTCGACCTCGCCGGTCTCGATGCGGAACCCGCGGATCTTCACCTGGTCGTCGGTCCGGCCGAGGAACTCGATGTCGCCGTCCGCGCTCCAGCGGACCCTGTCCCCGGTGCGGTACAGGCGGCCCCCGGCGTCGAACGGATCGGCGACGAACCGCTCGGCGGTGAGCGCTGGCCTGCCGAGGTAGCCCCTGGCCAGACCGCTTCCCGCGAGGTACAGCTCGCCGGGGGCGCCGGGCGGTACCGGAGCGAGATCGCGGCCCAGCACGTAGGCGCGCGTGTTGTCCATCGGGCGGCCGATCGGCGCGGTACCGGCCCCGGCGAGTTCCGGCGTCATCTCACGGCAGATGACGAAGGTCGTGGTCTCGGTGGGGCCGTAGCCGTTGTGCACCTCCGTCGCCGGGCAGTGCTCCATCACCCGCAGCATCGCCGCCGGTGAGGCGGCCTCGCCGCCCGTCCACACCTCGCGCAGCCCGGCGAAGCACTCGGGCAGTTCCTCGGCGAAGAGGTTGAACAGCGCCGTGGTGAGGAACATCCCGGTGACGCCGTGCCCGGTGACCAGGCGCCGCAGGCTCCGGGCGTCCAGCTCGCCCTGGGCGACCACCACCCGGCCGCCGGCCAGCAGCGGGACCCACATCTCGTAGGTCGCCGCGTCGAAGGCGTGCGGGGAGTGGAAGAGGACACGTTCGTGCCCTCCCGAGCGCCACCGCCGGTCCATGGCCAGGCTCACGATGTTGCGGTGGGTGACCGCCACGCCCTTGGGGACCCCGGTCGAGCCGGAGGTGTACATCACGTACGCCAGCCGGTCGGGGTCGGCCACGGCGGCCGGGCTCGGAAGCGGGGGACCGTCCAGGGCCGTGTCGCCGTCCACCACCAGCACCCGCGCCCCGAGCCCGCCGGTCTTCGAGACCGTCGCCCGGTCCGTCAGCACGGCCACCGCCGCGGTGTCCCGCAGGATCCAGCGCAGCCGGTCGGGCGGGTAGCTCGGGTGCAGGGGGACGTAGGCGCCGCCGGCCTTGAGCACCGCGAGCATCGAGACCAGCGCGTCGGCCGTGCGAGCCTGGAGGACGGCCACCCGCGACTCCACGGTCACCCCCAGGGACGCCAGGTGGCGCGCCAGCCGGTCGGCGCGCTCGTCCAGCTCGGCGTAGCCGAGGCTCTCCCCCTCCGACACCACGGCCGGCTCGCCGGGAACGGCGCGCGCCCGCTCGGCGAACAGCTCGTGCACGCACCGCGCGGGGGTGTCGTGGGCCGTGTCGTTCCACTCCACCAGCATCCGGCGCCGTTCGCGCCGGGTCTGCGAGGGCAGCGACCCGATGGTCCGTTCCGGGTCGGCCGCGATCTCCTCCAGCAGCGCGGCCAGGTTCTCGCCGAGCCGCCGTACGGTCGCGGCCTCGAACAGCGCCCCGTCGTGGAGCAGCACGAAGGACAGCTCCTCGCCCGGATAGACGACCAGGTTGAGGGGGTGACCGTTCACCTCGGCGGCGTCGACGTCCCGCAGCCGCACGCCGGCGGCACCGGCCGGGGCGTGGTCGATCGGGTAGTTCTCGAAGACCACGACGCTCTCGAAGAGCTGGGCGCCGGGTCGCAGCTCGCTCCAGGAGCGCACCCGGGGCAGCGACACGGAGTCGTGCTCGCGCGCCCGCGCCTGCTCCTCCTGCAGCTCGCGCAGCCACGGCAGCAGGGCGCGGCTCTCGTCCACGGCGACCCGGACCGGCAGCGTCTCGATGAATATGCCGATCATGGACTCCGCGCCGGCCAGGTCCGCGGGACGGCCGGAGACCGTCGCGCCGAAGCAGACGTCCGGCTCGCCGCCGTAGCGGGAGAGCAGGATCCCCCAGGCTCCCTGCAGGAGGGTGTTGAGCGTGAGCCGGCCGTTCCTGGCGTGTTCGGCGAGCCGCCGCGAGACCGAGGCCGGCAGCTGCACGTTCACCCGGCCTGCCGCCCTGGGCCGGTGGTCCGGTGCGGGCGGCCGGTCGTACGGCAGGGGCGTCGGCTCCGTGAGCCCGGCGAGCGCCTCGCGCCAGTACGCCTCGGCGTCGGTGTCGTCCAGGCCGAGCAGCCGCTCGACGTGGTCGCGGAAGGGGCGGCGGGCCGCCGGCCGCCAGTCCCGCCCCTCGCGGCGCGCGGCGTAACAGGAGAGCACGTCCGCGAGCAGCCGGTGGACGCTCCACCCGTCCAGCAGGATGTGGTGCAGGGTCCAGACGACCCGCACCCGGGTGTCGTCGAGCCGGATGATCGCCAGCCGGGTGGGCGGGGACCCGGCGAGGTCCAGCCCGGCCTGCCGGTCCCGCGCGAGCAGCCGCTCCAGCTCCGCTCCCTGCTCCTCCTCCGGCAGGTCACGCCAGTCGTGATGGGCGATCGGCAGCCGGGCCTTCCGGTGGACCACCTGGAGCGGGTGGTCGAGCCCCTCCCAGGCGACGGAGGTGCGCAGCACCGGGGTCCGCTCCGCGACGAGCCGCCACGCCTCGCCGAGCGCCTCGGGAGCGGCCACCCCTTCGACCACCATCTCGAACCGGGCCGTGTAGACGTCGGAGCCGGGTGCCATCAGGCAGTCGAAGAGCATGCCGCTCTGGGTGGGAGTGAGGGGGTAGACGTCCGCCACCGTGCGGCCGGTGCCGACCAGCGAGTCGAGGCTCGCCTGGTCCAGACGGGCCAGCGGGAAGTCCGAGGGGGTGCGGCCGCCCGCGCCCGGCTCCGCGCAGTGCCCGACGATCCGCTCCACGGTCGCGGCGAACTCGTGGGCCAGGCGCTCGACGGTGGCGGGCTCGTGCAGGTTCGGCGAGTAGTACCAGGTGACCTGGAGCCGTCCGGACCTGATGGAGCCGACGACGTCGAGCACGTGCGGCCGGTTGTCGCGCGGATCCTGGAACAGCTCGATGCCGGAGATCTCCCGGTAGAGGTCCCCGTCCCCGGCCTCGGTGTCGAACCGGCCGAGGTAGTTGAGGCAGATCTGGGGGACGGGATCGCCGGCGAGCGCGGACCCGTCCCGGTAACGCAACGCACCGTACCCCAGGCCGCGCCGGGGAACCGCCCGCACCTGCTCCTTGACCGACTTGAGGAGGTCGCCCAGATCCTGTCCCCGGGGGACGTCCAGTGCCAGGGGGAAGTAGCTGGTGAACCACCCGACCGTGCGCGTGAGGTCCACGTCGGGGAAGATCTCCTCCCGTCCGTGGCCCTCCAGACCGAGCAGGACGCGGTCGCGCCCGGCCCACCCGGACACGACCCGGGCCAGGGCGGCCAGCAGCACGTCGGTGATCTCGGTGCGGTAGACGTCGGGAACCTCGCGGAGCAGGGCCCGGGTGGTGGTCTCGTCGAGTTCGACGGACACCTCGCGGACGGTCTCCACGGTGTTCGGACCTCGCCCGCCGAAAGGCCCGCCGAGGGGCCCGTTGACGGGGCCGTCGAGGGGCAGGGCCGCCGCGGCCCCGGCACGGCTCACCTTCGCCCAGTGGCCGAGCTCGTCGTCGAAGCCCCCGGCCTGGACGTGCCCGGCCAGGCGGAGGCTCCAGTTCTGGAACGAGGTCGTCCTGGGTCCGAGGTCGACGCTCTCGCCCTGGAGGATCTGCCGGTACGCGGTGCGCAGGTCCTCCAGCAGGATGCGCCACGACACGCCGTCCACCACGAGGTGGTGCGCGGTCAGCAGCAGCCGCGGCCCGCGGCCGGTGCTGAGCAGTACCGCCGCGATCAGCGGCCCGTCGCCGAAGTCGACACGGGCCTGCGCGGCCGCCGTCTCCCGCTCGACGGCGGCGTCGAGTTCGGCGTCGGCGACGCCGGACAGGTCGGCCCCGCGCAGGATCACCTCCTCCCCCGCCGGCACGACGCGCTGCGACCGCTCTCCCCGAGTGACCTCGAAGCGCGACCGCAACGCGTCGTGCCGCTCGACCAGTGCCGCGACCGCCGCCCGCAGGGCCGTCTCGTCGACGTCGTCCGCCAGTTCCACGGTGACGAACTGGTTGAAGACCTCGGGAACCGTGAACCTCTCGAAGAGGAAGTGCTGGATGGGGGTCAGCGGCGCCCGGCCGCCCGGCCCCGCACCCTCCGTGCCCTCCGTGCTCCCGGGGCTTCGCACCTCGGTCACGTGAGGGCTCAGCGCCGCGATCGTCTGCCAGCGGAACAGGTCCCTGGAGGTGAGCCGCAGCCCCGCCCTCCGCGCCCTGGAGGTGAGCTGGATGGCGAGGATGGAGTCGCCGCCGAGGGCGAAGAAACCGTCCTCGACACCGACCCGGTCGACGCCCAGCACCTCGGCCCAGATCCCGGCCAGTTCCCGCTGCACCGGGTCGCCCGGCGGGACGTACCCGCCGTCTGAGTCCCGCGGGGCACCGGGAGCCGGCAGGGCGGCGCGGTCCACCTTGCCCCGCACGGTCAGTGGGAACTCCTCCAGGACGACGATCGCGGCGGGCACCATGTGGTCCGGCAGCACCGTGCCCGCGAAGGCTCGCAGCTCGGCGGGATCCGGCTCCGCGTCACCGGCGGGGACCACGTATCCGGTCAGCGCCAGGCGCTCGTGGCCAGGCCTGGCCTCGGTGGCCACGACGACGGCCCCGGCCACGCCCGGGTGGCTCTGCAGCGCGCTCTCGATCTCCCCCGGCTCCACCCGGAAGCCGCGGATCTTCACCTGCTGGTCGGTGCGGCCGAGATACTCCAGCTCCCCTCCGGGCAGCCGGCGGACGAGGTCCCCGGTGCGGTACATCCGGCCGCCCGGGGCTCCGAACGGGTCGGCGACGAACCGCTCGGCGGTCAGGTCCGGCCGGTTCAGGTAGCCCCTGGCGAGACCGGCGCCCGCGAGGTACAGCTCACCGGCGACCCCCACCGGCACCGGGTTGGCGTAGCCGTCCAGGACGTACGCGGCGGTGTTGGCGACGGGCGAGCCGATGGGGGGCAGCCCCCCGGCCCGGCCGGCCTCCTGCCAGGTGACGTCGCCCGCGGTGGCGACGACCGTGGCCTCGGTGGGACCGTAGTTGTTGACCAGCCGGTACGGCGTCTCGGGGCGCGGGCGGCGGCGGAGCACGTCCCCGCCGGTCAGGATCGCGCGCAGTCCGGTGGCGGCGAATCCGGGCTCGTCCAGGACGGAGTCCAGCCGGGGCGTGGGCAGGAAGCAGATCGTGGTGCCCATCCTGGCGAACCAGTCCACCAGCGCGGCGGGATCGTCCAGCGTCTCCCGGTCGGGCAGGGCCACCCGGGCTCCGGCGCAGAGGTAGGGCCACACCTCCCACACGGCGGCGTCGAATCCCAGCGACGCGACCTGCGAGGCCCGGTCCTCGCTGACCACCTCGAACTCCGCCACATGCCAGGCGCACAGGTCGGACAGGTTCCGGTGCTCGACCATCACGCCCTTGGGACGGCCCGAGGAACCGGAGGTGTAGACGATGTAGGCCAGGTCCCCGCCGGCCACGGCGATGTCCGGTTCGGTGACCGCCTGGCGGGTTTCGCCGGGGTCGCCCGCGTCCAGCGGCACGACCATGGCGTCCAGGCCGCGGGCCCGGCCCTCCGTCGCGCGATCGACCAGCACGACCGGCGCGCCGGTGTCGGCCACCACGTAGGCCAGCCGCGCGTGTGGGGTGTCCGGGTCGAGCGGCACGTACGCGCCCCCGGCCTTCAGCACGCCGAGAAGCCCCGCCACCAGCTCGGGGCCGCGCTCCGCGCACGCCACGACGGGCACGTCAGGACCCACGCCGAGGGCGCGCAGGCGGTGGGCCACCCGGTTGGCGCGCTCGTCCAGCTCGGCGTAGGTCCACCTTCGCTCCCCGCACTCCAGCGCGACGGCGTCCGGTGCCCGCCGGACCCGCTCGGCGAACAGGCGGTGCACGGGGAGGTCCGCGCGGCGGTCCCTGAGCCGGCCGTTCCATCCGGCCAGGGACCGCCGCTCGGCCTCGGTCAGCAGGGGCAGCCGGGCGAGCGGCCGGTCGGGGGCCTCGGTCACCGCGGCCAGCAGGACTTCCAGATGACCGGCCATCCGCTCGGCCGTCTCCCGGTCGAACAGGTCGGTGCTGTACTCGATCATCACGTCCAGCGCCCCGTCGCGCTCGACGAACTCCAGGGTGAGGTCGAAGATCGCCGACACGTGCGGGAGCCGGAAGCCCTCGGTGCGCGCGCCGGTGAACTCCAGCGGCCTCTCCGGTACGTTCTGCAGCGCCACCATCGCCTGGACCAGCGGGGTCCGGCTCGGGTCGCGGCCGTCGCTCAGCTCGTCCACCAGGCGTTCGAACGGGACGTCCTGGTTGCCGAAGGCACCGAGCACGGTCTCGCGCACCCGGCCGAGGAAGTCGGTGAAGGACAGGTTCCCGTCGACCGCCGACCGGAGCACCAGGGTGTTGATGAAGCAGCCGATGAGCGGTTCCAGCTCGGGGCGGTCGCGCCCGGAGATGGGGGTGCCGACCGCGATGTCCCGCTGGGAGGAGTAGCGGGCGAGCAGTACCTGGCAGGCGGCGACCAGCGTCATGAACAGCGTGGCGTCGTTGCGCGCGGCGAGCCCGTTGAGCGCCGCGGTGAGCTCGGGGGGCAGGGTGAAGCGGTGTGCCGCCCCGGCGGAGGAGCGCACCGCCGGGCGCGGCCGATCGGTGGGCAGTTCGAGGGGTGACAGACCGGCCAGTTGTTCCCGCCAGTAGCCGAGCTGGTCCCGCACGGCCTCTTCCGTCCAGCGTCCGCGCTGCCAGACGGCGTAGTCGGCGTACTGCACGGCCAGCGGCGCCAGCTCGGCCCGGCCGCCCTCCCTGGCGGCGCCGTACAGCCTGCTCAGCTCGTCGGCGAGCACGTTCATGGACCAGGCGTCGATCACCGAGTGGTGCACGGCCAGCACCAGCAGATGCTCGCGTTCGGCACGGCGCAGCAGCGTCATCCGCAGCACGGGGCCGCGTCCCAGGTCGAACGGGAGGCTCACCTCCCGGCGCAGCAGGCGCTCCAGTTCCTCCTCGCCGAGCCCGGAGGCGTCCACGACGGTCAGCGGGACCTGAAGGCCCTTTGCGGGATGGACGACCTGGACCGGCTCGCCGCCGGTCGAGGAGATGGTCGTCCGCAGCGACTCGTGCCGGGCGACGAACTCGCGCAGGGCCGACTCCAGCGCGGCGGGGTCGAGCTCGCCGAGCAGCCGGTAGCCGAACCGGACGTTGTAGTCGGCTGCCTCGGGGTCGAACTCGTGGAAGAACCAGAACCGCCGCTGCGCGAAGGAGAGCGGCAGATCCCCGTTGCGGGGCACGGGCACGACGGCACCGTCGGTCCCACCGTCGATCCCACTGCCGGTCCCACTGCCGGTCCCGGTGGCGGCCGGGGTGACCGACGCCGCCAGCGCGGTGATCGTGCGCAGCTTGAAGATGGCACGGGCGGGAAGCTCGGCGCCGAGTGCCGCCCTGATCCGCGGGAGCACCCGGAAGGCGAGCAGGGAGTTCCCGCCGAGCTCGAAGAAGTCGTCCTCGACACCGACCCGGTCGACGCCCAGTACCTCGGCCCAGATGCCGGCGATCGCCCTCTCCGCGTCGTTGCGCGGGGTTCCGTGACCGGCGTCCGTGCCGTCCTGCCGGGCCGGCGCGGGCAGTGCCCCGCGGTCGAGCTTGCCGCTGGCCGCCAGCGGCAGCCGGTCCAGGGTGCGGAACACCGAGGGGATCATGTGCTCGGGAAGTGTCCGGGCCAGGAACTCGCGGAGCTCCGCCGCCGCCGGGGCCGCCTCGCCCGCCGGGACGAGATAGGCCAGCAGGCGCGTGTCCCCCGAGCCCTCACCGGAGGGCACCACGGCGGCCTGGGCGATCGCGGGATGTCCGGCCAGCGCCGACTCGACCTCGCCCGGCTCGACGCGATAGCCCCGGATCTTGACCTGGTCGTCGGTGCGCCCCAGGTATTCCAGATCCCCTCCCGGCAGGCGCCGCACCAGGTCCCCGGTGCGGTACATCCGCTCGCCCGGCCCGCCGTACGGGTCGGCGACGAAGCGCTCGGCGGTCGCTCCCGGCCTGCCGTGGTAGCCGCGGGCCAGCCCGGCGCCCGCCACGTACAGCTCTCCGGGTACGCCCTCCGGGACGGGGCGCAGGGATCGGTCCAGTGCGTAGGCGCGGGTGCCGCGCATCGGGCGGCCGATCGCGACGGGTCCCCGGAGCGGCCCCGCCTCCGGCTCGACCCGGAAGGAGACACAGCCGACCGTCGCCTCGGTCGGGCCGTACTCGTTGACCACCGCCACCCCGGGGTGCCGTGCCCGCCACCGGTCGAGCACCTCGCCCTGGAGTGCCTCCCCGCCGATCACCAGTTCCGCCGTCGGCGAGCGGTCCTCCGGCAGGTTCTCCAGGATCGGCAGGTGGCTGGGGGTGATCTTCAGGAACGACGGCCGGTCTCCGGAGCCGCCGGGACGGCCGCCGTCCAGCTCGCCGACCTCGATCCGGCCACCCGCGGCGAGAGTGCCCCACAGCGCGGTCACCGTCAGGTCGAAAGACGCCGACGAGTGCAGCAGCGCGACCCCCGCCAGCCCCGGGTAGTCGCGCTCGCAGCAGGCCAGGTAGCTCGCGAGCTGCCGCCGCTCGACCAGCACGCCCTTGGGGCGGCCCGTGGAGCCGGAGGTGTAGATCGCGTACGCCAGGTTCATCGGGCCCGCCCGGCGGTCGGGCTCGGTGACCGGCCGGTCCGCGATCATCGGCCCCTCGTCGTCCAGGCAGACCACCCGCGCGGCCGTCGTGGGCAGCCGAGCCCGCAGGTGCGCCTGGGTCACGACGGCGGCCGCGCCCGCGTCGCCGATGGCGAAGGCCAGGCGGCCGGCCGGGTTGTCCGGGTCCAGCGGCAGATAGGCGCCGCCGGCCTTGAGCACTCCCAGTAGCGCCACGACGAGTTCCACGCCGCGCTCCGCGAAGACGCCGACGAGCGTGTCCGGGCCGACGCCGCAGGCGCGAAGGTGGTGCGCGAGCTGGTTGGCCCGCGCGTCGAGCCGCCCGTAGTCGAGCGACTCCCCGTCCGAGGCGACGGCCGTCGCCTCGGGGGCGCGGCGCACCCGCTCGGCGAACAGTTCGAGCAGGCACCGGTCCCCCGGTGACTCGGCGCCTTCACCGAACGGCGGTGTGGCGGCGCCCTCGGGCGCGGGTACGGACGGTGCGTCGTGGGTCACGCTGACTCCTGCCTTCGAGGACGTGTCCGATGACGGTTCGGCTAGTAGATGACACGGGAGGAGGCGCTCAGCCTGAACTCCCGGGACTTGCGCAGGTCCCTCGCCACGTTCAGACGGCGCAGCCAGCGGTCCGTCCCGTCGAAGCGCGCGCTGAAGGGGCTGCGCCCGTGGACGGCCTTGTAGTTGTCGATGAGGCAGATGTCACCCGGCTTGAGGACGACCCCGGTCATCGCGGAATCCAGCGCCGTCCCGAATTCGGCAAGCGCTTTACCCGCGTCCTCTTCCTGGATCCCGCCCATGTAGTGCGGGTCGATGCGGATATATGGGTCGTCAGGGTCGCCGAAAAGGACCGCAACAGGCTCAGGAGTGTCCAGTGCCAGGTCGACCTGCCGGTAACTGCGTTTCCGTAGATCCGCGACCTTCGTATCCTCGTCGGTCACCGCTGCCCGATTCGCCGGGCGGTGTGAGTCGTCCGGAAGAATGTAGAAGCGTTCCTGCGACAGAATGGCTTTGACATCATCGTCGATACGCACGTCGGAAACGTCGGCATAGGTCGTCTCGACCTCGTCGGGATTGCGCAGGCACATCAGGCCGAGATAGTCGGTGCGCAACGGGTGGAAGGCGTCCTCGGTGTGCCAGACAAGCGTTTCCTCGCTGCTCCAGCCGATCTGCTCGTGTTCGTAGCCCTTGATCGGGAAGACGTCGTGCATGATGTAGCCGCCCTGCTGCGTGGCCCATCCGATGGGATCTCCCAGCAGGGACGCGATGAGGAAGAACGCGATGTCGTGCCCGATGGTGGGCGAGGGCACCGGCTTGTTCTTCCAGTCCGCGGGGGTCGGGCCGATCCTCGCGTCGTCCACCGGAAGCCCGGAGATCAGCAGGATTCCGGACGGCTCCGCGAGGCGGAACTCGTTGAGCGCCCTGCGGAGACGTCGCGGAAGTTCCTCGGCATACGTCCGGCTCTCGCGCTGGAAATCAGCGGACTCGACGGTCTGGTAACGCTGGGAGAGGTTCCGGACGATTTCCTCGATCACCATGACGTCGTCGTCCAGCAGATGTAATGCCAGCACAATTAACTCCCTCTGCCAACGGCAATCGGTTCCTGGGAATCACCGTGGCCGGGGCGGCCATTCGTCCCCGGCCCTAATCGAGCCTCCGGCATGACGGGGGGCGGGTTCAACGTCTTTGACTTAGGGGCTAAACAGCGCAGTCAGAGCGGGATTCGTGCTAACGTCGTATGTGGTTCTAATCCTCCGGACCGGCCTTTTCCGTGTCACCGCCCTGTCGATCCGCCGACGCGGGACACCGTAGGTCAGGCACCTCCGGAGCCGAGGCCGTCGCCTTCTCGGCCGGCCGTTTCCCAGAACGCCGTCGGCAGCATTAGGGAGAACTACATTGCGCCTATCGGGCCTCACCCGGGTGACCAGCGCCGCCGCGCATCTGCAGGTGTTCGCGATATCCGGGATCAGTGCGGTGCTGTTGACCAGGGCCTATCTCCAACAGGCCGGTTATCCCCAGCTCGGCGGAGGGAGCCTGCACATCGCCCACGTCCTGTGGGGCGGCCTGCTGATGACGGTGGGCATGGGCATCACACTCGCGTTCCTCGGCCAGGCCGCGCGGACCTGGGGTGCCGTCCTCGGCGGGGTCGGGTTCGGGCTGTTCGTCGATGAGGTCGGCAAGTTCGTCACCCAGACGACCGACTACTTCTACCGTCCGGCCGCGGGGATCATCTACCTGGTCTTCGCCCTCCTGGTCGTGCTCTCCCAGTGGTTGAAGGGCCGGACCGACTTCTCCCGGCGCGAGCGCACGGCCAACGCCGTCTACGCGGCACTCGTCGGGGTGACCTCGGGGCTGACCGTGGAGCAGCGGCACGCCGCCGTGCGACTGGTCCAGGGCTCCGACGACGCGCTCGACGCGGCGGCGGTCCGGTTGCTGGGCATGGTCCCGGCCCGGGAGACGGCTCCCGGACCGTTGCGCACCGGCCTGGCCCGCGCCCGCGCCGCCCTCGACGGCCTGACGCGCCGCCCCCTGCTCGTCGCCCTCGCGGTGGTGTATCTCATCGTCCAGGCGCTCCTGCCCCTGGTGGGCCTCGGGCTGGAGAACGCCTACGGCACGCTCGACGGCGAGCAGGAGTGGGGGGCGGTGATCGGCATGGCCGTCTCGGCGGCGATCACGGTGGCGCTGGGCCTGTGCGGTGCGGTGCGGCTGCGCGGGAACCGCATGGCCGCCTTCCGGCTGCTCAACGCCGCGCTGCTGGTCGACATCCTCTTCGGCCAGGTCTTCGCGTTCGTCATGAACCAGTTCTCCGCGGTGCCCGGCCTGGCGGCCGACCTGCTGCTCCTGGCGATCATCTCCGCCGAGGTCCGGCGGCTGCGCGAGCCGGACTGAGGGGCGCGACGGCCGGCCACCGTCGGCCTGACCGTCGGCCCGACCGTCGATCGGCGGTCAGGTCGACGACGGCTCGGCCATCGCCACGGCGATCTTCCGCGGCCCGGTGAACGGCTCGCGGCCGTGCGAGGTCAGCATGTTGTCGATGACCAGAAGGTCGTCCTGACGGTAGTCGAACCGCACGGACGCCGACCGGTAGCAGTCTCGCAGGTGGCCGACGACGTCGTCGGGGATCGTCCCGCCGTCGCCGTAGTAGGTGTTGCTCGGGAGGTTCTCCTCCCCGCACATCTCCAGCAGCCCCAGCCGCACCCCTTCGGGAAGGGTGGTGATGTGGAAGAAGGTCGCGTGGTTGAACCACACCGGGTCGCCGGTTACCGGGTGACGGTGCACGGCCTGGCGGACCGCCCTGGTCCGCAACCGGTCACCGCCGAGCCACTCCGTCTGCACGCCGTTGCTCCGGCAGTAGTCCGTGACCTCGTCCTCGCTGTCGGTGTTGAACGCCTCGTGCCACGACATGCCGAGCTCGTCGCTGTAGTTACGGACCACCATCCACCCCCGCCGCGCGAACTCCTCGCGGATCGACGGGTCCATCCTGTCGTGGACGGCACGGGTGGAGGCCAGTGGCGTGGCGCCCTGGGACGACGGCGGTCGCAGGCAGTGGAAGTAGAGCACCATCGGCCAGACAGTCTGGTAGGAGTTCTCGTTGTGCAGGAAGATCTCCTCCTGCGAGGGGTAGTCGGTCGAGGTGTAGACATTGCCCTTGATCACGCTGCGCGGGGACGAGCGCTCCGCGTAGGTCAGCGGCGCCCCCGACAGCTCGCGCACGACCTCGTCGAAGCCGTCGACGCCGCCGACCTCGAAATCGCGGAACAACACGGCGCCGTGCGCGGTGAGGCTCTTGCGGATCTCCTGCCGGTCGGATCTCACCAGGTCGGAGATCCGGGTACCCCCGCCCTCGATGACGAGGGGCAGTTCGTGGCCAGTCATGGCCGGTCCCCCATCGCCTCGGCCAGGCTCCTCGGACGCATGTCGGTCCAGTTGTCGGTGATGTAGTCCAGGGCGGCCTGCCGGTCCGTCTCGGGCAGGACCACCGTCCACCCCGCGGGCACATCGACGAACGCGGGCCACAGGGAGTGCTGCCCCTCGTCGTTGACCAGCACGAGGTAGGCGCCTTCCGGGTCTTCGAAGGGGTTCGAGTTCATGGCGCTCTCCTTTTTGGAGGTTCTCCGTTCACGAGGCGTGCCGGAGCGGGGGTCAGTTGCGCTGGGGAGACAGGAAGAGCTCCCCGTGCAGCAGCGCCACCCCCAGGGAGGTGAGGGTGTGCAGCGCCGTGTTGCGGTTGCGGGCAGTGGTGATCAGTCCGGCCTTGCGCAGTACGGTGGCGTGCTTGCTGGCCCCCGCGAGAGAGATGCCGAGCCGCTCGGACAGGCCGCCCGTGGTGCAGCTCTCGGCCAGCGCCTGGAGCGCGGCCGCCCTGGTGTGCCCGACCAGGGCGCCGAGCGCCTCGTCGTCGGGCACCGGCGCCCCGGCCAGGTCGGACAGGAGGGCCGGGGTGCACGGCGCCGAGACCACCAGGGCGGGCAGCCCCGTCTCGTGCTCGGCGTCGAGGAAGAGGTAGTTCCTGCCCTGCAGGAACAGCGAGGGGCTCAGCAGCAGACCGCGTCCGCGCAGGTGGACGTCACGGTCCTCGCTGTCGGGGATCTCCAGCACCGGCGGGTTCCAGCACAGCCTGGGGTGCAGCGTCTCAAGCAGGCATTCGACGCCGTTGCTGATCGTTATCCGGCCGTACGCCTCGCGCTCGGACTCCAGGTAACCTCGCACCCTGCTCCAGTACGGCAGCACCGCCACCTGACAGAACCCCAGCACGGTGGCGCTCACCCGCCGGTCGGCCCACTCGTCGGCCACGGAGCGCGGCTCGGCTCGGCCGGGAGAGCGCTCGACCAGTTCCAGCAGCTCCGTCGGCGCCCGGCGTTCACGGACCAGCTGCTCCACGCTGCCGACGCCCTCGCCCAGCCGATCACGCACATGCTTTCGCCACCCGTTCAGGGAGGCGCCTCCGTTGCGACCGAAGATGTCCAGCGCGAACACGCTCTCGGCCACCGGCCCGAGGCTCGCGACCATGCGCAGGCGTGCCAGGTCCTCAACCGTGAAATGAATCCTCAACACCGCGGCCCCCAGCGTTGTAGAAAGATTGGTTTTTCTGTGTTGTTGGAAAGCAGGTCACGCCTCTCAACGGAGGCCCCGGCAAATGATGGCCCGCTCTGCCGGCCGGCGCGCGGACTACTCGATCTCGGCGGGCGCCGGACAATGCCCAGGGCCGTCCGCGAGGATCCCCCAGTAAACCGAGAGTGATATTCTCACCACTCTCCCATTGGCTCTGTCAATAAGATCAACCTAACTCCGACGCCGATCGGAAGTCAACTCTCGTTGCGGAAAGCGCCAAATCTCATACACACCAGTTGATGCGCTTACCTTCGAGACAGCCTCTGAGCTGCGCCAATCTCCGGATCTCTCGACCACCCAGAGCACGGCGGCACCGGTTCCCGGCAGCCGGACGGCCGGGAACACGCCTCCCCCGAATCGGCGACCGGCCCATTACCCAGCGTACCGAAAGCGCGCCTGACCGCCCTGTTTAGCTATCGAGTCAATGATGTGGAGCCGGACCGCGCTTTTGGTAGAGGCTTTCAACAATGCCGGGGTGGATGACACCGCCGAGCCGCGCCTTTCACATCATCCGGCGTTCTCCCGGTGTTCTCCCGGTGTTCCGTTCTCACGCGCAGGGATAAGGGTTCAGAATGGTCAAAAGCGTAGTTATCGTCGGAGGTGGCACGTCGGGCTGGATGACCGCCTCGTACCTGCGGGCGGCTTTCGGCGACCGAATCAACGTGACACTGGTCGAGTCGAAGAACGTGCCCACCATCGGGGTCGGAGAGGCGACCTTCAGCACGATCCGCCACTTCTTCAACTATCTGGGCCTGGACGAGCGCGAGTGGATGCCGGAGTGCCAGGCCACCTACAAGCTGGCGATCCGGTTCGAGAACTGGCGCTCCCAAGGCCACCACTTCTACCACCCGTTCGAGCGCCTGCGCACCGTGAACGGATTCCCGCTCACCGACTGGTGGCTGAACGAGCGCCCCGGCGGCCGGTTCGACAAGGACTGCTTCGTCATCGCCTCGCTCTGCGACGCGAACCGGTCTCCCCGCTATCTCTCCGGAGCACTGTTCGAGCAGGACTTCACCGAGGGCGGCGCGGAGCGCGGTTACCGCACCACGCTGACCGAACAGAACACTCAGTTCCCCTACGCCTACCACTTCGACGCCGCGCTGCTGGCGAGGTTTCTCACGAAGTACGGCACCGACCGCGGCGTCCGGCACGTGCTCGACGACGTGGTGAACGTGAACCTCGACGAGCGCGGCTGGATCAGCGACGTCGTCACCAGGGAGCACGGCGCGCTGGAAGGCGACCTGTTCATCGACTGCACCGGCTTTCGCGGGATGCTGCTGAACAAGGCACTCTCGGTGCCCTTCATGTCGTACCAGGACACCCTGCCCAACGACCGGGCTGTGGCGCTGCGGGTGCCGGTGAACATGGCCGAGCGGGGCATCCGCCCCTGTACCACGGCCACGGCTCAGGAGGCGGGATGGATCTGGACGATCCCGCTCTTCGGCCGCGTCGGCACCGGCTACGTCTACGCCAGTGACTACTGCACGCCCGACGAGGCGGAGCGGACCCTCCGCGAGTTCGTCGGCCCGGCCGCGGACGACCT
The DNA here is from genome assembly GCF_040298085.1 of Streptosporangium sp. NPDC001681. Taxonomy (NCBI): domain Bacteria; kingdom Bacillati; phylum Actinomycetota; class Actinomycetes; order Streptosporangiales; family Streptosporangiaceae; genus Streptosporangium; species Streptosporangium sp. NPDC001681. The sequence goes on from NZ_JBEOZN010000091.1 coordinate 40,396, forward strand.
CGAGGCCAATCACATCCGCATGCGGATCGGCCGGAGCGAGAACTCCTGGGTGAACAACTGCGTCGCCATCGGACTGTCGAGCGGCTTCGTCGAGCCGCTGGAGTCCACCGGCATCTTCTTCATCCAGAACGCCGTCGAACAGCTCGTCAAGCACTTCCCCAGCGAGCGCTGGGACGACCGGCTGCGCCGGTCCTACAACCGCCAGGTCGCCAATGTGATGGACGGCGTGCGCGAGTTCCTGGTGCTGCACTACCACGCCGCGGCGCGAGCCGACAACGACTACTGGAAGGACGCCACGACCCGCCAGGTACCCGACGGGCTGGCCGAACGCCTGGAGCAGTGGCAGGTCAAGCTGCCCGACCCCGAGACGGTCTTCCCTCACTACCACGGGTTCGAGCCCTACTCCTACACCGCCATGCTCCTGGGGCTGGGCGGCCTCCCCGTGCAGGCCCCGCCGGCGCTGAGGCTGTTCGACGGCGCCGCGGCCTCCAGGGAACTGCGGATCGTCCGCGACCAGTCCCGTGAACTGGTCGACAGGCTGCCCAGCCAGTACGAGTACTTCGCGCGCCTGCACGACCTGCCCCCCGAGCGGCGGGTCGCGCACGGAGCACCACGATGAAGGACCCGCTGGTCGGCCTCTCTCCCTTCGACATCCCCTTCGAGCCCTCCTTCGAGCCCCCCTCGGCGCCGCCGGCGGTCGACCCGACGCGGTTCCGGTCGCTGATGTCCGCCTTCCCCAGCGGCGTCGCCATCGTGACGACCGCCGAGCCCGGCGGCAGGCCGTGGGGGATGACCTGCTCCTCGGTGTGCAGCGTCGCGCTGGACCCGCCGACCCTGCTCGTGTGCGTCCGCAGGCTCAGCCCGACGCTGAAGGCGATGCTGAAGCTGTCGACCTTCACCGTGAACCTCCTGCACGACCGCGCGCGGTACGCGGCGGAACTCTTCGCCTCGGGGACCCCGGACCGCTTCGAGCGGGTCAGGTGGCGCACGGAACCCTCCTTCGGCGGGCCACACCTCGTGGACGAGGCCCACGCGTTCGCGGACTGCCGGGTCACCCGGACCGTCGAGGTGGGCGACCACACCGTGGTGTTCGGCCAGGTGTTCCGGGTGGAGCAGCGGGCTCGGGCGGTACCGCTGCTCTACGGGCTCAGGGAGTACTCCTCCTGGTCGCCCGCCCCCCGTCGCCCGGAGGGCCCGCGGCCGACCGGCGGCCTGCCTGCCTGAGACGCCGCAGACGGCGCGCGCCGGGTAGCCGGGACAGCCGCCACGCCCACCGCGAACGGCGGTAGGCGCGGGCGACGTCGCAGAGAAAGGCGACGTCCCCCGCCAAGACGTCCCCCCCCGAGATCGGAAGAGCGGG
>NZ_JBEOZN010000092.1:0-41526 GCF_040298085.1 Streptosporangium sp. NPDC001681
GCGCCTCGACGTTCAGCGGCTGCGCGTACTCCCGGTCGATCCGGTCGCGGACGCGGCGCAGTCGCGCGAGGTCGCTCAGGCGCTGCGCCGCGGCGCGTGCGCGCCCCCACGAGGGGTGACACATGGGAGAACTCCTTTTTCGTCGATGTCCGTGAGCGGTTGGGCCGCATGCCGGGGCAGGCGGCGAGGTGCTCGATGACCGGCTTGCCGGAGTCGACGAGTCGGTCGAGCAACTGCTCGGTGGCGGGATGGAGGCCGGTGGTCGCGACGCCGGCCATCGTGGCCGAATCGATGACCGGACGGCTCAGCGGAGCTCCTGGATGCGGACCAGGTTGCCCGCGGGGTCGCGGAAGGCGCAGTCGCGGACGCCGTACGGCTGCTCGACCAGCTCCTGGACGACCTCGGCGTCACCGGCCTGCAGCTTCTCGAAAGTGCCGTCGAGGTCGGGGGTGGCCAGCAGGATCCAGCCGTAGGTGCCCTTGGCCATCATCTCGGCGATGGTGCGGCGCTCGTCGTCGGTGATCCCGGGGTCGGCGGCCGGCGGCGCCAGGAGGATGGACGTGCCGGGCTGGCCGACGGGGCCGACCGTGATCCAGCGCATCTTGCCCTGTCCGACGTCGCTGCGGACCTCGAAGCCGAGGGCGTCACGGTAGAAGGCCAGGGACGCGTCCGGGTCGTCATGCGGGAGGAAGCTCGTGTGAATGGTGATGTCCATGACAATCAGGCTAGCTGCGGCTTTGTGACCCGCGCTTCTCGATTCCTGATCGATCGGGCCACCTGTTTCGCCCGTCGCGCGCACCGCCCAGGATCTCCTCAACCGTCCCCAGTGATCACAGACCGGGGCAGCGCCTCCTGCTCAGCCACCAGCCGCCGGTTCGGCTCCGCGTTCTGCTCCCGGGAGCGCTCCACCCACTCCCGGGCCGTAGCCTCCCGACCGGACGGCTCCTCCCACAGCGATGCCCGGATAGCCGGGCGGGCGGGTTCGAAGGGGAAGGCGCCAGCGGGCCCAGATGGTTTTGCCCGGATGGTTGGGGAGGGGGGTGACGCCGGTGTCGTGGGCGAGGGCTCTGACGATGGTCAGGCCGCGGCCGTGGATGGCTTCGACGCCGAGGGCGAGGTGCCGGGGCCGTCCGGGACCCCGGTCGGTGACCTGGATCTGGAACTCGTCCGCGCCGGTCCACAGGGAGAGCCTGACCACGGGCTCGCCGTGGATGATCGCGTTGGCGAGCAGCTCGCCGACCACCAGGACGGCGTCGTCGACGAGGTGGTGGAGCGCCCAGGCGGCGAGGGTCTCGCGCACCATGGCGCGGGTCTTGCCGATGATCGGCAGGTCATGTGGCAGGTCCCAGCAGACGGTGCGCGGGCCGACTGGAGTCCGCGAGTCGTCCAGGGCCGGTGGGGTGTCCGGGGTCTCGGGCATGGGCCCTCCTTGGGGTGGCGGTGTGCTGTGTTCGGCCTCGCGCATCAGGTCGCGTAGCTCGTCGGCGGTGTCGGCCTGGACGATCAGGGGTTCGGGGGCGGGCCAGCCGGCGACGGCGTGGAAGCGCCGGGTGCCGGGGCCGTACCAGACGGTCCAGGCGGGCTCGATCTGGTCGAGCCGCTCGGCGCGGGCTCGCTCGGCCAGGTCCCAGGGCCGGGAGACGACCTGCGCGGTGGCCGTTCCTCGCCGGTGCCGCCCGCTCTGCCGGACCTGGGGGTCGCGCCCGTTCATGCCGTCGCTCCCTGCCGGTACGGGGTGTGCTTACCGGAGGGGGTACGGGTGCCCAGCGGCCTTCCACGCCGGTACGGCACGGCGGCCGTGGTCACGGCCGACTCCGGTCGCCGGTGCCGGCCGGGGGATGGTGTGTGCCCGGAGGGGAGCATCGGAACCTGCTCGGTGGAGAGCAACGGAGGGTGTTCGGGGGAGGTTGCCGGAACCTCCTTGGCAGGGGGCGTCGGGGGGTGTTCGGGGAAGGCCGTGGCCTGGCCGGGGGAGGTGATCGGGGGTGGCGGGATGAGGGGGCGGTGGGTGGGGTGGGCCGCCGGGTGGCCGGAGAGGCCGAGGCGGCGGCGGGTGGTCATTCGGGCGTGTACCTGGGTGGGGGTGGGCTGCTCCCAGTGATGGTGCGTGCGGTGCGGGAGGCTGGCGGCCTCGTGTGCGTATGGGGGATGGCCGCACCAGCGGCAGCCGAGGGGCATCGGCGGCCGGTTCGCGTGCCAACGTACCCGGATCGGCCTGGGGTTTCCTCTAGGGTTGTGCATCAGATCGGACCTCCGTAGTCCGGTCGAGGGGCTTGTCGTGGCGTGCCGTGCCGTGGCAGGCCCCGCTCTGTTTGTGGGTTAGGGGCGATGCGCCGGGGGTGTCCGCCTTGCGGGAGGTGACGTCGAGGGAGGTGACGTCCGCCCCCTCCGGAGGACTTACTCAGCGGTGACAGGTGTGTATCCGGCAAAGGCGTGAAGCGCGGCCGAGAGTGCGTTTTCCACTGAATCGACGAACATTTCCATTCCCCTTATCCGGACATATACGGTGATTTTTTCGATGGCTTTGAAGGGGTGCCTCCCGAGCGCAGGGGAGGGCCGCCCCGGCGATGTTTCTGCTCTCCCGAACCTCTTCACAGAGTGCTCTCGAATGGCTACTTTAGGCACCGAAAGTCGAGGCACATCAATGTGACAATTTGTGGAAAGCTGTGTCCCTTGTGCCGCGATGTGGAATTCCCCGTGGGACGGAGCCGAAATGTCCATGAACCCCAAATCCAACCCGAAAAACGAAAAATGGGTTCTCTTCGGCGCGGAACTCCGCAAGTACCGAAAAAAGGCAAAAATGACCCAGGACGACCTGGCCGAGGTGACTCAGTTCAGCAGGAGCCTGCTGAGCTTCACCGAGAGGGGCGAGCGCAATCCCAGCCACAACCTGGCACAACGCTGCGATGACGCTCTGGGTGCGAACGGGGAACTCATCCAGTACTGGACGTACATCACCCACGCGGCGAGCCCTCGATGGTTCCGGGATTGGCTAGAGGTCGAACCGGCAGCGCATACGCTGCACACCTGGCAACCGCTCGTCGTTCCTGGCCTTCTTCAGACCGAGGAATACGCGCGAGCAGTGCTGCGCGGAAAACCCGGCGTAACGGATGATGAGGTAGAGAAACTCGTGGCGGCTCGAATGGAGCGGCAAACCATCTTCGCTCGGGCTGCCCCGCCGATGCTGCGTGTGGTGTTGGATGAGGGTGTTCTGTACCGCCCGATCGGCGGCAAGGAAGTCATGCGCGCTCAGATTGAACGCCTGCTCATTAGCTTCGCGTCGCCCAAGATCGTTATCCAGGTGCTTCCGCTGGCTCTTGGGGTAACCACGGGGGTTCTTGGTGGTTTCGTCATTGCGCAGATTCAAGGAAGCGTGGATATTGTGTATCTCGAATCTGCACTAAACGGTCAAGTTACCAATCGGCCAGAGGATGTCGAAGCCATCCAGGCTACGTACGACACCATCCGAGCTGAGGCACACTCTCAGCATGTCTCGATCGATTTGATCAGAGAGGCAGAAAAAACGTGGATCTGAGTGAAGAGCTGAGGACCGCGGCCTGGCGCAAGGCCACCAAGAGCGGGCCCAATGGTGGGGACTGCCTGGAGGTGGCTCCGCTGTCGGGTGGTCGGGTGGGTTTGCGGGACACCGAGGCTCCTGAGCAGGCGCCGTTCGTGGTGAGCGCGAGTGTCTGGGACGCCTTCGTCGACGGCGCCAAGAAGGGCGAGTTCGACTTCTAGCCCCAACCTCGGAACACGGGAAGGTTCTCGCCAGGGGCTTTCCCGTCTGTACCGCCAACAGCGGAGAGGCGGAGAAACCGTGGACCTGAGTGATGAGCTGAAGAGCGCGGCCTGGCGCAAGGCCACCAAGAGCGGATCCGACCAGGGCAACTGCCTAGAGGTTGCGCCGTTGTCGGGTGGTCGGGTGGGTTTGCGGGACACCGAGGCTCCCGAGCGGGCGCCGTTCGTGGTGAGCGCGAGTGTCTGGGACGCCTTCATTGACGGCGCCAAGAAGGGCGAGTTCGACTTCTGACTCCACTCCCGGAAACAGGGAAGCCCTCGACCAGGTGGCCGAGGGCTTCTGGCGTCGTACGGGCTATGCCACGGTGTATTCGACGTCGCCGAAATCGGCCACCACGCGCAGCCGCCCGCCGAGGGCCTCGACGTAGGAGCGCAGGGTCGCCACCTCGACGCGGTCGACCTCCCCGTGTTCGATGGCCGAGACCCTTGGGCCGGAGACCCCCATGGTGGTGGCCACGTCGCGCTGGGTCAGATCCTGCTCACGCCTGATCTCCGCGAGCTTGTGCGCCCTGACCTCCGCGGCGAGCTGCTCCATCGCGGCGGACTTCTCGGCATCCGATTGCACGGGCAGTCCCGCAGCCTGGCGCCGCTCCCGCGCCCGCTGCTTCACCTCGTCCCAGTTGACCGCGCTCATTCGTACTCCCTGCTAGCCAGCTCCGCTATGTGCTCGGCGTACCGCTTCTCTGCCATCGGTACGTTCGTGTCATACCAATGGTCCCAGTTGCCGGCCTTGTCGCCCGCGACCAGAAGCACTGCCCGGCGAACCGGGTCGAATGCGAACAGAATGCGGATCTCGCTTCCTTTCGACGAGCCAGGTCGCAACTCTTTCAGATGGTGGTTATCGGCTCCCTTGATGCGATCCACCAGCGGTCGGCCCAGTGTCGGCCCGACCTGCGCCAGCATGTCTATGGCGTTTTCAACCTGCTCGGCGCTGTCCCAGTCGTCCTGGCATAGCCGGTCGTACCAGTCGGCGACCTCGGCAACCAGCACGACCTGCCACCCAGCTCCATCCATAGCTTAACCCTGGCATTAAGACAGCAGCAAGGAGGCACTTTTCTGATCAGAGGAGCAAGCCGCTTGCTCTGCTCCTACCAGCTCGTCCTTTTGCGGCTGTTTGCGGGTGCGGACCGTCCCCGGTGGCGCCAAGCGCGGCTCGGCCAGCAGGCGTTCCGGGCCGTCGTGCTGAATGCCTACGACCGGCGCTGCGCCATCACCGGCGACAGGATCCGTCCCGTCCTGCAGGCCGCCCACATCCGTCCCGTCTCCGCCGGGGGTGAGCACCGTCTGGACAATGGGCTGCTGCTGCGCTCGGATATCCACACCCTCTTCGACCGCGGTTACCTGGCGCTCGATCCCACGTATCGGCTGCGGGTCAGCCCACGGCTTCGCGAGGAGTTCGGCAACGGCGAGCAGTTCTATCGGCGTGCCGGAAGCCAGATAGCCCTTCCTCGGCACCGCCGTGACCGCCCCGACCCCGAGACCCTCGAATGGCACCTGGACGAGGTGTTCCTGGCGTCCTGAGTCACGAGGCCTGCCAGGTTCTCCCAGCAGGAGAAGATGGCGAGAATCGCCCCTTTCGCCTCCACATGCCAGCTAACATGCTAGCTAAGTGGAGTCGCTGATCACACGGCTGAGAGTCAGCTGGCCGTACGCTTTCAAGGACCTTGACCGCAGCGGGGCACGGAGATGGGCCCGCTACGAGCTGCCCCCGCGCCTGCTCCGGTCGGCTGCCGTCGGGACGCCCGCGTCATCACGAGCAGACCGACGCCCTCAGCTGCTGGAAGCACTCGGTGACGAAACCCTGTCCCGTGCCGAGTTGGCAACGCGCACCGGCCTGGGCGACCAGACCGTACGCCGCTGGCTGTCGATCATGCGAGAGGAGGGCGTCGTCGAACTGGTGGGAAGCTCACCCAGGAGCAGAGACGCGCGATACCGGCGGGTCCAGCAGGGCTCCCTGTTCTCGCCTTCGTGAAGGAGCGCACCCATGGAAGTACCGCCGACTCACCAAATGAGTCAACGTCGCTCCTGGAACGAGAGAAGCCCTCGGCAACCTGGCCGAGGGCTTCCGTCGTCGTATTACGCCTGTTTGCGGGCGCGGGGTGGCTCAGTCAAGCCACTCGCTCAGCCGTTTTCGCGGGCGAACCAGGCGACGGTCCGCCGTAGCCCCTCCTCAAGGCCGACGGTGGGCCGCCAGTCGAGGGTCTCGGCGGCGGGGGCCGGGTCGGCGATCCTGGCGCTGTCCAGTGGTCTGTCGGTGAGCGCGCCGTAGCGGGGGCCGATCCGGCCGCCGATGATCCGGGAGAGCAGGTCCACCGTGTCGCGGATCGAGGTGCCCGTCCCCGTACCGATGTCGAAGGCCCGGCCCGCCGCGTCCGGGGTCTCGCCCGCTGCGAGGAAGGCGTCGACCACGTCGTCCACGTACACCCAGTCGAGCTCGCGCGTCCCGCTGCCCAGCTCGGGCTCCTGGCCGCGCAGCAGTGACAGCGTCACATAGGGGACCAGCTTGCGGGTGTCCTGGTGGCCAGGCCCGTAGACCATGCCGATTCGCAGGTTGCTGACCTGTACGCCCCACAGGTGGTGGAACATCCGCGCGTAGCCGTCCGCGGCCCACTTGGAGACCGCATAGGGCGAGGACGGCGCCCTGTCCCCCTCCTCCGGCCTGGGTTCCTCCAGCGAGCCCGCCAGCACCACCCGGGTCCCCGGGGCGCCGGCGACCGCCGTGAGCAGGTTGACCACGCCGGTGAGGTTGCTGTGCAGCATCGGCAGCACGAGCCGGGGGTCCCTGGCCCCGGCTACCTCGCTGGCCAGGTGGAACACCACGGTCGGCTGGACGGAGTCGAGGAGTCCGTTGACCGCGTCCACGTCGGCGACGTCGGCGACGTGCCAGGTCTCGCCGTCCGTGCTCTCCCTGACCCGGCGGCCGACCGCGTGCACCCGTGCGCCGAGCGCGCCCAGGCGTCGCACCAGGTGGGCCCCGATGAAGCCGCCCGCCCCCGTCACCAGCACCCGTCTCCCACGCCAGTGATCCTCTGCTCCGTGCACGGAGGCATGTGCCGGTACCGGGCTTCGCATGTGAGCTCTCCCTGTTCGAGCGGGGTTCTCGGGGAAGGACCGGATAATTCATACCTCGCGACGTCGGATATCGGCAGGCATTGCCGAGAATCCAGGGAAAAGCGAAAAGGCCCGCTCCGAGGAGCGGGCCTTGCCGTGTGCTGTCAGCCGATACGCCAGGTGTCTCCGCCGAGCAGCAGGTCGTTCAGGTCACCGGGACCCCGCTCGTCGACGGCCTCCTGGAGTTGCTCGGTCATGAGCTCGTCGTAGGAGGGGCGGGCGACGCTGCGGAAGACGCCGATCGGGACGTGCTCGAAGGCGGGCTCGTCCAGCCGGGAGAGCGCGAAGGCCAGCGAGGGGTCGGCGCGGTGGGCGTCGTGCACGAGGATCTCGTCCTCGCTCACCGACGACCTCGGGACGACCTCGATACCGCCGTCTGCCGCCCGGCGCACCGCCTTGGAAGCCGAGGCGATGGGCTGGCCGTGCTCCAGGCGGAGCGTGATGTCGTCCCGCCGCTCCGGGTCCTTCAACTGCTCGAAGGCGTTGTCGTTGAAGATGTTGCAGTTCTGGTAGATCTCGACCAGGGAGGTGCCCCGGTGCTCGGCGGCCTCGCGCAGCACCGACTGCAGGTGCTTGCGGTCGGAGTCGATGGTCCTGGCCACGAAGGAGGCCTCGGCGCCGATGGCCAGCGAGATCGGGTTGAACGGCTTGTCCAGCGAGCCCATCGGGGTGGACTTCGTGATCTTGCCGACCTCGGAGGTCGGGGAGTACTGCCCCTTGGTGAGACCGTAGATCCTGTTGTTGAACAGCAGGATGTTCAGGTTGACGTTGCGGCGCAGCGCGTGGATGAGGTGGTTGCCGCCGATGGACAGCGAGTCGCCGTCACCGGTGATCACCCAGACCGACAGGTCGGGACGCGAGGCGGCCAGGCCGGTCGCGATCGCCGGGGCGCGGCCGTGGATCGAGTGGAACCCGTAGGTGTCCATGTAGTACGGGAACCGCGAGGAGCAGCCGATGCCCGAGACGAACACCATGTTCTCGCGCTTGAGGCCGAGCTCGGGCACGAACGACTGGACCGCGGCCAGGATGGCGTAGTCACCGCATCCGGGGCACCAGCGGACCTCCTGGTCGGTCTTGAAGTCCTTCATGCCGAGCTTGACCTCGGACTTCGGGACCAGCGAAAGCCCCCCGCCGGTTCCGGGGACGGACAATTCGGTACCACTACTCACTGTCGATCACGTCCTGGATCACGCCGGCAAGTTCTTCGGCCTTGAACGGAAGTCCACGCACTCGGTTGTAGCTGATGATGTCGACCAGGAAGCGGGCACGGAGCAGCAGCGCGAGCTGGCCGAGGTTGATCTCCGGCAGGAGCACCTTGTCGTACGCGCGCAGGACCTCGCCGGTGTTGGCGGGCAGCGGGTTGACGTGCCGCAGGTGGGCCTGGGCGACCTTGCCGCCGGCCTTCCTGATGCGCCGCGCGGCCGCCGCGATCGGTCCGTAGGTGGACCCCCAGCCGAGCACCAGCACGCGGGCGTCGCCGTCGGGGTCGTCCACCTCAAGCGCCGGGATGTCGTGGGCGATCCCGTCGATCTTGGCCTGGCGGATCCTGACCATCCGGTCGTGGTTGTCGGGATCGTAGGAGATGTTCCCGGTGCCCTCGGCCTTCTCGATACCGCCGATCCGGTGCTCCAGGCCGGCGGTGCCGGGAATCGCCCAGGGGCGGGCGAGGGTCTCGGGGTCGCGCTTGAACGGCAGGAAGGTCACGCCGTCCTCGGCGTTCGGCCCGGAGGCGAACTCGGTGGAGATGTCGGGCAGATCGGCGGCGTCGGGCACCTTCCACGGCTCGGAGCCGTTGGCGAGGTAGCCGTCGGAGAGCAGCATGACCGGGGTGCGGTACTTCACCGCGATCCTGGCCGCCTCCACCGCCGCGTCAAAGCAGTCGGAGGGGGTCGAGGGGGCGATGATCGGCAGCGGCGACTCGCCGTTGCGGCCGTACATGGCCATCAGGAGGTCGGTCTGCTCGGTCTTGGTGGGCATGCCGGTGCTGGGACCCGCACGCTGCACGTCGACCACGATGAGCGGCAGCTCGGTGGTCACCGCGAGGCCGACGGTCTCGGCCTTCAGCGCGACACCGGGCCCGGAGGTCGTCGTGATGCCCAGGGCGCCGCCGAAGGAGGCGCCGAGCGCCGCGCCGACGCCCGCGATCTCGTCCTCGGCCTGGAAGGTGCGGATGCCGAACCGCTTGTGCTTGGAGAGCTCGTGCAGGATGTCGCTGGCCGGGGTGATCGGGTAGGACCCGAGGAAGAGCGGCAGCCTCGACTGCACCGAGGCCGCGATCAGGCCGTAGGCGAGCGCCTGGTTGCCGGAGATGTTGCGGTACACGCCAGGAGGCAGCTTGGCCGGCTTGACCTCGTAGGAGACCGAGAAGGACTCGGTGGTCTCGCCGTAGTTCCAGCCCGCCTGGAAGGCGGCGATGTTGGCCTTGGCGATGTCGGGCTTCTTGGCGAACTTGGTCTCCAGGAACTGGATCGTCGCCTCGGTGGGCCGGTGGTAGAGCCAGCTCAGCAGCCCGAGGGCGAACATGTTCTTGGAGCGCTCGGCGTCCTTCTTGGACAGCGCGAAGCCTTCGAGGGCCTTGACGGTCAGCGAGGTCAGCGGCACCGAGTGGACCCGCCACGCGGCGAGCGAGTCGTCCTCGAGCGGGCTGACGGCGTAGCCCACCTTCTGCAGGTTGCGCTTGGTGAACTCGTCGGTGTTGGCGATGATGTCGGCGCCACGCGGCAGGTCCGAGAGGTTCGCCTTCAGCGCGGCGGGGTTCATCGCGACCAGGACGTTGGGCGCGTCACCCGGGGTGAGGATGTCGTGGTCGGCGAAGTGGAGCTGAAAACTCGACACGCCCGGCAGGGTGCCTGCGGGGGCGCGGATCTCGGCGGGGAAGTTGGGGAGTGTCGACAGGTCGTTGCCGAACTCAGCCGTCCCGGCGGTGAAACGGTCGCCGGTCAGCTGCATGCCGTCGCCGGAGTCCCCGGCAAAACGGATGATCACGCGTTCGAGTTGCTGAACCTGCTTGGTCACAGCTCAGTCCTCCTCGACGCGACAGGGCGCCGTTGTTCGTGGCACATTCTTTTTTCCATGCTAGATCCTCGGGGGTCACGCGTAGGCTTTTCGCGTTCCACTCGGCGGAGAAGGGCGACCCGTGTCGCGCATCCTCTGCGGCCGCTGAGTCGAAACCTGGGGCGCGGATGTCGCGTTTTGCGGCCGGATCACGGCCTACGTGGAGGTCACGATCGCGGACGGCCGTCCCGACACAGCCCCGCCGCGAGCCGGCACAGGTCAACGTGCAGGCGGGCGAAGAGGACAGTTGAGGTCACGCTGCCCAACTATATGTCCCGTCGCGGCCGCGTTCTCATCGCCTCAGGCTATGGCCCCATAGCTCCAGGTTATGACATCGGCTACCGGTCCGGCGCCGTCGAAACGCCCCCGGAGTCGTAGGTCCGGCCGGGCACCATCTCGCGCGATCCGTACAGCTCGGGGACGGTGACAAAGGTATAGCCCGCCGCGGAGAGCCGGCGCAGGATTTCCGGGGCCGCGTCGACCGTCGCGGGGTGGGAGTCGTGCAGGAGGACGATCGCTCCGGGCTCGACCCGGGCGACGGTCCGGCCGGCGATCGCCCGGGGGTCGGGGTCCCAGCGGTCCTCGGGGTCCACGTTCCAGCGCACCACGGCCATGTTCAGGCGGCCCGCGACGGAGGCCACCTGAATGTCGCTGTCGCCGTACGGCGGGCGCATCAGGGTGGGGACCTGGCCGATGATCTGGGCGATCGAGTGCTGCGCGCGGGTGAGCTGGTCGGCGATCCTGGTGGGGGGCAGCATGGTGAGATCGCGGTGGGACCAGGTGTGGTTGGCCACCAGGTGTCCCTCGTCGCGCATCCGCCTGAGCAGGTCGGGCCGGGCGGAGGCGTTGGAACCGAGGGTGAAGAAGGTCGCCCTCGCCCCGTGGGCGCGGAGGGTGTCGAGCAGCCGCGCGGTCTCGGGGCCCGGCCCGTCGTCGTAGGTCAGCGCCACGCACTTGAGCTTCGCGCAGTCCACGCTGCCCGCCATGGAGCTGCGCGCCGGCGGCTTGTCGGTGCTCGCGGCCTTGATCTCCTCCCGCGACGTGGGGGCCGGAGCCTTCTTCGCCTGCACGGCCGAGCGCTGTGCCCGCAGCCCGATCTCCGACAGCAGCGGCGCCGCGGTCGCGGACGGTACGGCGACCGCCACCCGGCCGGCGACCCCCAGCCCCACCTGCTCGTCGTCGAACTCCACGACGAGGTCGCCACGCGGGTTGAAACCGAGGGAGTCGAACATCTCCCGGTCCGGCCTGAGCGCGTTCGGGGTCACCAGCGGTCCCCGCAGCCTCAGCTCGCCCCTGACGATCCCGGCCAGCGTGACCAGCGCGGGACGGCCGGTGAGCAGGTCGGCGGAGTCGAGGACGCGCCCCTTCACCCGGTCGTACCAGACGGTGGTGCGCGCCTCGCTCCAGCCCGACTCCATGGAGTGACCGATGCGCAGCCGTACCCCCAGGACCTCGGGGGACGCGGCGGCGAGCTGCCAGTCCACGTTGAACTCGGGCTTGGGCAGGGCGTCGGCGGGGGCGCTGTGCCGGGTGAACCCGTCGAGCTCTTCGCGCACGGTCCCGCGGAGCTTCTCGGTGAGGCGGGGGGCGCCGGGGACGGCCGGATAGACGGCGTGCACGTGCCGGTTTCCCGTCTCTCCGGAGAACAGGGTCCGTGTGCTCAGGCCCTGGACCACCGAGGGGTCCACATAATTGATCAATGTGGGCTCCGAGGGCATGGGGGCCTTCGCGGAAGAGGGGGTGACGGCTGCGCCGCAACCGGCGATCGTCACGGCCATCCAGGCGATTCCTCCGGCGAATCGCAGGTTGCGCATGAAGTCACCTTAGGTGCGGTAACAGTGCATTTACCCTGATTTGAGGTTAAGTGCACGGAGGCTTTAGTGGTCTTGGGTACGTGGGCTTCGCCGCATGACGGGAAGGACGGATACTGCTATAGGTAGGGCGTACGGCAGATCGGACGAGGCCGTGCGGCAGGCCCCGAAGAGGAGAGGCCATGAGCGGATATTTCGGCTCTTATGTGGTGGTCCTCGCGCTGTTCGCGATCGGCCTGCTGATCGTCGCCGGGGCGCTGCTCGTCAACCGGGCGCTCCGTCCCAACCGCCCCACCGCCGAGAAGCTGCTCACCTACGAGTGCGGCGTCGACCCGGTCGGCGACGGCTGGGCCCAGTCCCAGGTCCGCTACTACGTGTTCACCTACCTTTATGTGATCTTCGCGGTTGACGCGGTCTTCCTCTTCCCCTGGGCGACGATCTTCGCCGAGCCGGGCTTCGGGACGACCACCCTGGCCGAGATGTTCGTCTTCCTCGGCTTCATCGCGCTCGGCATCCTGTACGCCTGGCGCAAGCGCGTGCTCACCTGGACCTGAACCGGGCGAGCGCGAGCACCGACCCTGAAGGAGAATGCGTGCCATGGCAGATCTCCCGATGCCCACGGTGGGCCCGGCATCACGGCTCGCCCCCAAACCCATGCGCTTCATCCTCAACTGGGGGCGTCGCTACTCGCTGTGGGCGTTCAACTTCGGTCTGGCCTGCTGCGCCATCGAGTTCATCGCGACCTCGATGAGCAGGCACGACTTCATCAGGTTCGGGGTCATCCCGTTCGCCAACGGTCCCCGGCAGGCGGATCTGATGATCGTCTCGGGCACGGTGACCGACAAGATGGCCCCCGCGGTCAAGCGGCTCTACGAGCAGATGCCCGAGCCCAAGTACGTGATCTCCTTCGGTGCCTGCTCCAACTCCGGCGGTCCTTACTGGGACTCCTACTGCGTGACCAAGGGCGTCGACCAGATCATCCCGGTGGACGTCTACGTCCCCGGCTGCCCTCCCCGCCCCGAGGCGCTGCTCCACGGCATCATGATGCTCCAGGAGAAGATCGCCGCCGAGAACCTGGGTGACCGCTATGCCTGACCTGCATCCCTTCACCCACGGCGAGGGCGCCCGGGTGTCGGAGTCCTTCGGCTACCGGACCGTCGACGTGGACGCCGACGACTGGATCGCCCTGCTGGAATCCGCCAGATCCCAGGGGTACGAGTTCTTCGACTGGCTGACCGCGGTGGACGAGCCGCCGGAGGCCTTCGCGGTCGTCGCGCACCTGTTCGCCCCGGCCTCTCACGCCCACCTGCTGCTGCGCACCAGGGTGGCGCGCGAGGACCCCCGGCTGCCCAGCGCGGTCGGCGTCTTCCGCGGAGCCGACTGGCACGAGCGCGAGACCTTCGAGATGTTCGGCGTCGTCTTCGAGGGCCACCCGAACCTCGTCCCGCTGCTGCTCCCCGAGGGCTTCGAGGGGTTCCCGCTGCGCAAGGACTTTGTACTGGCCGCCAGGGTCGCCAAGGCGTGGCCGGGAGCCAAGGAACCCGGCGAGTCCGACCACGGCTCGCCGAGCCGCCGCAAGACGCTCCCGCCGGGGGTGCCCACCGACTGGGGGCGCGAGCGTGGCGGCTGAGACATTCCGGCGACCCGGCAGGCTTCTCCCCCCGAAGGACCGGAGGTAAGCATGATCGCCGAGGTGCTCGACGTCGCGGTCCGGCTGGTCGTGATCGTCGCGGTCTTCCTGGTGCTGCCGCTGGTCGCCGGGCAGATGGAGCACAAGGTCATGGCGCACATGCAGGCGCGCCTCGGCCCCATGTACGCCGGAGGCTTCCACGGCTGGGCGCAGCTGATCGCCGACGGGGTCAAGTTCATGCAGAAGGAGCAGGTGATCCCGGCCGCCGCCGACCGCAGGGTCTTCACCCTGGCCCCCGGCGTGGCGCTGGTCCCCTATCTCCTGGTGATGGTCGTCATCCCGGTCGGGCCGGGGCTGGTCGGGGTCGACCTGGACGCCGGGCTGTTCTTCGTCCTCGCCGTGATGGGGGTCGGCGTGCTCGGCTCGATCATGGCCGGTTGGTCGTCGGGCAACAAGTACTCGGTCCTGGGCGGAGTGCGCTCGGCGGCCCAGCTCATGTCGTACGAGCTGCCGCTGGTCCTCGCGGCCTCCAGCGTCGCGATGGCGGCGGGCACGCTCTCCCTGCCGGGCATCGTGGAGGCCTGGCAGTGGTGGTGGCTGCCCTGGCAGGCGATCGGCGGCGTGGTCTTCTTCGTCGCGGGACTCGCCGAGCTCCGGCGCCCGCCGTTCGACATGCCGATCGCCGACTCCGAGCTCATCATGGGCCCGATGACCGAGTACACGGGCATCAGGTTCGCCCTGTTCATGCTGGCCGAGTACGCGGGGATCATCGTGATCTCCGCGCTGACCAGCGTGCTGTTCCTGGGCGGCTGGCACGGCCCCCTCCTGCCGGGGCCGGTGTGGATGCTCATCAAGGTCTTCCTGCTGGTCTTCGTGGTCATCTGGCTGAGGGTGAGCTATCCCAGGCTCCGCGAGGACCAGCTGCAGAGGCTCGCCTGGGTCGGTCTGGTGCCGCTGGCGCTGGTCCAGCTCGCGCTGACGGGGGTCGTCAGGGTCATCGCCGGGTAACCTCGCACCGCGCGCCCGCACCGGTTTCCCGCTCGGCCCACCGTACGGATGATCTGACGTTCGAAGCGCTCACCCTGGGCAGGGAGCAGTGCACCCTGCGACATCACTTGCCAAGGACGGAACGGATGACCCTCGCGCTTGCCGTGGAAAACGACGAACTGGTCGTCGATGTGCCGGAGCACTCACCGGTGCGGTTGCCGCTCGCCGGTGCGGGCCGGGCGAGCAGGTTGCTGATCTTCGGCTACCCCGGCCGGGGCAGGACGAGATACGGCCTGGCGGTGCTCGACGAGTCCGGCCTGGTCATGCTGGAGGCTCCGGGGTCCCGGTCGAGGAGAGCGGTGGAGGCGTTCGCCGCGGGCAACGGGCTGGAGTTCGAGTTCCGGGCGTTCGACACCCCGCAGCAGGCCAGGGTCGCGCTGGCCCGCAGGTCGCCGAGGTGGCGCGCGGTGACCTGGCGCAGGGCGCCCGCGCCCCTGCCGCGCCTGCGCGTGCCCGGTGCGAGAAGCCTCAGGCCGCCGCTGAGCTCGCCGAAGGTGTGGTGGCGCGAGCAGTTGCTGTACGTGCTCATGTGGGCGGTGCTCGCCTACGGGGCGGCCTTCGTGGCGCTGGTGCTCCTCAACCTGACCAATACCCGCGCCGACGTCACCAGGGGAGACGTCACTCAGGGAGACGTCACCTGGGGAATGGAGCCGCTCGGGGTCGCCGCCCTGGTGCTGGCCGGGCTGACGGTCGTCGGGGCCGTCGTCGTGATCGGGGTCGGCCGCCGCAGGTCCCGCGACCAGACCGCCCAGGGGCGCGTGCTCAGGCGCGGGGGCCAGCCGCACTGCCGCCTGGTGGTCGTCCACGGCCGCCTGCTGCTGGAGACCGCGCGTAGGACCCGCGAGCTGGACGCCTCCGAGCTGCTGCTCTACTCGGCGGAGTCCGGCGTGACCGGCCTGCTGGTGGGCGGGGGGCTGTTCCACCTGCCGGGGCGTTGGAACGCGGGGGACGTCGAGCGCTTCGCCGCGGGCAACGGCCTTGGGTTCCAGGCTCGCTCGCTGACCCACGAGGAGTACCTGGACCTGACGGCGGAGGCGAAGGACGCGGTCCCCTGACCCGCCGGCCGGGAATGTCTACTGCACGATCCGCAGCATGATGTCGGAGGCCGTGGGCCGGTTGCGGGGCTGCTTGTCCAGGCAGGCCGCGGCCAGCGGGCGCAGTGACTGGGGCAGGGCCGTCAGGTCCGGCTGGTGGTTGATCACTCGGTTCAGGATCGCGGGGATGGTGTCCTCACCGAAGGCCACCCGGCCGGAAGCGGCGAAGATCATGGTCGAGGCCCAGCTGAACACGTCGGTCTCCGGGCCGATCGTCTCGCCCGCGAGCTGCTCGGGCGACATGTAGGCGGGGGTGCCCATGATGTTGCCCGATGTCGCGGTGACCTGGTCGAGGGCCCGGGCGATGCCGAAGTCGATCACGCGGGGTCCGTCGGCGCCGATCAGCACGTTGGCCGGTTTGAAATCCCGGTGCACCACGCCGGCCCGGTGGATCGCGGCCAGCGCGCCCGCCGTGGCCAGGGCCAGCCGGGTCAGCCCGTCCTCGTCGCGCGGACCCTTGTCGCGGACCAGCTGCTCCAGGGAGACGCCCTCCACGTACTCGCTGACGACGTACGCCTGGTCCTCGTTGATGTTCACGTCCAGCACCCGGGCCGTGGAGAAGGTCGCCACCCTGCGCGTCGCCTCCACCTCCCGCAGGAATCGCTCCCTGACCACCTGGTTGCCGTTGAAGTGCTCGTGCAGCACCTTGATCGCGACCTTCTGCCCCTGCGGGGTGAGCGCGAGGTGGACCGTTCCCTGACCGCCCTTCCCCAGGTTGCCGATCAGGCGGTAGGGCCCCAGCCAGCCCTGGGGGGCCGGGGTGTTCTGCGGGCTTTGGGGGTTCTGGCCCGGTACGGCGTGGGTGGGCGGGCCCTGCGGGAATTGGCCCTGGGTGAATTGGCCCTGCGTGAAGTGGCTCTGCACGTACTGGGGCGGCCGGTCGTCACGCTGATGGTGCTGTGCCTGCTGGTATCCGCCGTGCTGCGCGGGCCCCGGGTGCCGCTGCGCCGGCCGTTGCGCGGGCGGGTGCTGGACCGAGACCACCGTGGGGCCGGTCTGGTGGGGCATCGGCTGGGGCGGGCGCCCGTACTCCGGGGCCGGCCGCGGGTGGAACTCCTGGAACGGCCGTGGCCGGAACACTGCTCCCCTGAGGATCAGCGCGTGGCCCAGCCCGCCGAGCCAGCTGCCGAACAGGCCGATCATTCCGATGGTGTCCAGCCAGACCGGGATGAGATCGGAGCTCCCGTAGATCCCGGCGGCGATCACGAAGGTGCCGATGCCGAGGGCGTAGAGGGCGGTGGCGAGGGCCAGCAGCGGGCTCCGCAGCCGGCGCGCGGCGTGGCCGATGACGAACGGCGTCCCGACACCGCAGGTCAACAGGGGCACCAGCGCCCACACCACGCTCCACGCGGTGTTGGATCGTGCCGGTGGTCGCGGCTGCCAGGCCGGTCCGTACTGGTGGGACATGTGCCGAACAATACGATTTTTTCAGCATGTCCGCAGTCTCTTCGGTGTTGGCTCGGTGGTTGGGGGGCGATTATCGAACACACAGTCTGTGGATAACTTCTGTGGATAACCCGGGTGATCTCTGTGTTGTGACGGTCTGGAGGGCCCACCGCATTCCCGAGCGCCCCACTGTGCGTCATGATGTTGAGTTGTGGCACGGATACCAGGAGTGGGGTTGGTGAAGGGACTCTCCGTCACCCTTCGCCACATGCTGAGCAGATCGGTGACTCAGCAGTACCCCGAAGTCCGGCCGGATCTGCCCCCGAGGAGCAGGGGGGTGATCGCGCTGGTCGAGGAGAACTGCACGGTGTGCATGCTCTGCGCTCGCGAGTGCCCCGACTGGTGCATCTACATCGACTCCCACAAGGAGACCCTCCCCGCCCCCGAGGGGGGCCGTCCCCGCGCCCGCAACATGCTCGACCGGTTCGCGATCGACTTCTCCCTCTGCATGTACTGCGGGATCTGCATCGAGGTCTGCCCGTTCGACGCGCTGTTCTGGTCTCCGGAGTTCGAGTACGCCGAGGGTGACATCCGCAACCTCCTTCACGAGAAGGACAAGCTGGCCGCCTGGGCCCAGACCGTTCCGCCGCCCCCGGCCCACGAGCCGGGCGCCGAGCCGCCGAAGGAACTGGCGGCCACCTCCCGCCCGGTCCGCCCCCGTCCCACGCCGGCTCCCCAGGCTGCCGCGACTCCCGCGCCCGAGGCCCCGGGAGTTCCCGAGGAGCCACCCGCGCGACGTGTTCCGCCACCCGGCAGACCGGCCAGGACAGGTCCCTCGGCGGGACACGCGAGCGTCCGGGCCATCCGGCCGCCGGGTGCCCTCCCTAAGAAGGACACTCCGTCCACAGGCGAGTCGTCCACCGAGAAGTTATCCACAGGCAAGGGTGACGTTCCTCCGAAAGCGGCCCCGCCGGAGCAGACTTCTTCCACGGATCCGAGTGGAGAGCCCGAGGAGGAGACATGACCGAGGCGCCGTCCTATCTGTCGCCGACCGGGCAGGAGATCGTCTTCCTCCTGCTGGGCGCGGTGGCCGTCGGGTCGGCGCTGCTTACCGTGACCACCAGACAACTCGTCCACGCCGCCCTGTGGCTGGTGGTCTGCTTCGGCGCGCTGGCCGGGGGCTACCTGGTCCTCACCGCCGAGTTCGTCGCCTGGGTCCAGGTGCTGATCTACGTCGGCGCGATCGTCATCCTGCTGCTGTTCGGCATCATGCTCACCCGTGCTCCGATCGGCAGGAGCGCCGACCTCGACAGCTCGAACCGGCCGACCGCCGTGATCGTGGCGATCGCCACCGCGGCCGTGCTGGTCACCGTCGTCGTCGACGGCTTCCGGATGGCCTACGTCCCGCTTGAGCCCGGCGGCGGTTCGGCCGGGGAACTCGGCGCGAGCATCTTCCGCAACTGGGTGCTCCCGTTCGAAGTGCTCTCGGTCCTGCTGCTGGCGGCACTGATCGGCGCCATCGTCCTGTCCCGCACCGACATTCGCGGGAGGGACTGAAGGTGCACGTCGTCTACCCCCTGGTCGTCTCGGCACTGCTCTTCTCCATCGGCGTGTACGGCGTGCTCGCCCGGCGCAACACGATCCTCGTGCTGATGTCCGTCGAGATCATGCTCAACGCCGTCAACCTCAACCTGGTCGTCTTCGACGTCTGGTTACGCGACCGGCTGCACAGCGGGCAGGTGCTCACCCTGTTCGTCATCGTGATCGCCGCCGCCGAGGTCGGTCTCGGTCTCGCGATCGTTCTCGCGCTCTACCGCAACCGCCGGACCATCGACCTCGACCGCCTCCGCTCCCTGGCCGAGCCCACCGACCCCGGGCCGGTCGACCCCGGACCCGATGGCATCCAGCCCACCGATCCCGGATCCACCGGCCCCGCCGGAGAGGCACTCCCCGGCGAGGCCGGTGCCCACTCCCCACCTCGGCCCCAGAGCCCGGAGCAGACCCCGGCCGAGACCCGGAGCCTGCCCCAGGGCCACACCCGGACCGCGACCCGCACGCGGCAGTCCCGGTTTCCCGCCGGATCCGAGACGGACACCAGGCCGGGTGACGCGTCATGATCACTGTCGCCTCGCTCGTGATCCTGCTGCCCTTCCTCGCCGCGGCCACCGGGCTTCTCGGCTCCCGCTTCCCCCGGGGGCTTCGCGGCGCGACGTCCCGCACCCCCGGCACAGACCTCAACGCCGGCGCCAACCGCCGGGCCGCCTGGATCGCCGTGCTGCCCACCGCGATCTCCACCGCCCTGGCGATCTGGCTGGCCTACGCCACCTGGGCGGCCACCGGCCAGGGTGGAATCGAGCCGCGGGTCCCGATCGGGAGCGGGGGCCAGGTCGCGGCCGACGGCGTCACCGCGACGTTCACCGTCATCGAGACGGGGTCGGTGCCGATCTCGGTCGGGCTGCTCGTCGACGGCCTCGCCGCGTCGATCGCGGTGCTGGTCACCGTGGTCGCGCTGGCCGTGCAGATCTACTCCATCGGCTACCTGCGCGGTGACCGGCGTTACCCGTCCTACAGCTCCTTCATCAGCCTGTTCACCAGCGCCATGCTGCTGGTCGTCTACGCGGCGGACCTCCTGGTCCTCTACGTGGGCTGGGAGATCATGGGCCTGTGCTCGTACCTGCTGGTCGGGCACTGGTGGGAGGAGCGGGCCAACTCGCGAGCGGCGATCAAGGCGTTCCTCGTCACCCGGATCGGCGACGTCGGCTTCCTGTTCGGCATCTTCGTCCTCGGGACGGCGGCCGGCAGCTTCAGGATCGCCGACGTCATCGCCGGGGTCCCCGAGATGTCGTCCGGCACCCTCATCGCCGCCACCATGCTGCTGCTGGCCGGGGTCGCGGGCAAGAGCGCCCAGGTTCCGCTGCACGTCTGGCTCCCCGACGCGATGGCAGGACCGACACCGATCAGCGCCCTCATCCACGCGGCCACCATGGTCGCCGCCGGGATCTTCGTCGTCGCCCGGCTCTATCCCGCCTTCCTCGGCGCCCGGCCCACCCTGGACGTGCTCGCGGTCCTGGCCGCCCTCGGCATGCTCGGCGCGGCCCTCGCCGCCCTGGCCCAGGACGATCTCAAGCGCGTCCTCGCCTACTCCACGATCAGCCAGCTCGCCTACATGGCGGGTGCCCTGGCCGCAGGCTCACGGGACGCCGCGATCTTCCACCTGATCACCCACGGGGCTTTCAAGGCACTGCTCTTCCTCTGCGCCGGAGCGGTGATCCACGCGGTCGGCTCCAACCTGATGAGCACGATGGGAGGTCTCCGCAGGGGGCTTCCGGTCACCTTCGCCGCGATGACGATCGGCTTCGCCGCCCTGATGGGCCTGCCTCCGGCCAGCGGCTTCTTCAGCAAGGACGAGATGCTGACGGGCATCGAGCACTCCCTGTCCGCGGGCCCGCTGACCGATGCCGCGGCCCTGCTGCTCTACGGCTGCGCCCTCGCCACGATCGCGGTGACCGGCGCCTACGCCACCCGCGCGTGGCTGCGCACCTTCTTCGGCCAGCGTGCCCCGCGGCCCGAGCCCGTGGCGGGCGAGGCCCACGCCGCCGTACCCGCCGTACATGAGGCGCCGGCCAGTATGCGCTGGCCCATCGTCGTGCTGGCCGTTCCGGCCCTGCTCCTCGGCTTCGTCCGCGTCGGCGACGTCCACTGGGGCACCGCCGCCCTCAGCCTCACGGTGGCACTGCTGGGTGCGGGGGCGGTCTACGCGGTGTGGCGCTCCGCGCCCCAGACCGACCCGGCCCGCATGCTCGGCCCCTTCCGCGTCCCCTGCGAGCGGGCCTTCTACGTCGACTCCGTCTACACCGGGCTCCTCGTCCGGCCCGTGCTGCTCCTCGCGCGCCTCGTCGTCCGCACGGACAACCGCGTGGTGGACGGCACGGTACGCGGCTCGGGCCGGACGACCCTGAGACTGGCGGGGCTGGTCCGCCTGGTGCAGAACGGCAACGCCCAGCTCTACGTCACCGGCCTGCTGGCGGGCGTCCTCCTGATCGCGGCCGGGGCGGTGATCTTCGGGTGAGCTCTCTGTCCCTCCGGGGCGGCGTGGGTGCCGCCGTACCGCTCTCCACCCGTCTGGCGGTGACGCGCCGTTGACCTCTCCCCGGCGACCGAACTCAGTGCCGAACCTGGAAGCGAACCCAGAGCCGAATCCGGGGCCGAATTTCTGTGAGGTGGCCGCGCCATGAGCTGGCTCCTGATCGCACTTCTCGGCGTGCCGCTCGCCGGAGCCACCGTGCTGCTCGTGCCGTCCGGTGCGGATACGGCGGCAAGGAAGCGGCTGCTCAGGGTGCACGGGCCGGTCGTCTCCGGGGTCACCTTCGCACTGTCGGTGGTGCTGGCCGCCGCGTTCGACCACGGTGACGCCGCCCGCGTGCAGTTCGTGACCGACCTGGCCTGGATCCCCGGCCTGGACCTCAGGTTCCACCTCGGCGTGGACGGGATCTCACTGCCGTTGGTCGTGCTGACCACGCTGCTGACCTTTCTCTGCTTCGTCTACCTGTGCCGGGGCCGCGCCGACGGCCCCGGGCAGTTGCTGAGCCCCGGACGCGGCGGTAACCGGCCACGGGCACTGGTGTTCACGCTGCTCGTCCTCGAAGTGGGCATGATCGGCACGTTCCTCGCGCTCGACCTGCTGCTGTTCTTCGTGTTCTTCGAGGTCGTCCTCATCCCGATGTACTTCGTGATCGCCATCTGGGGAGGACGTGCCCGCCGGGCGGCGGCGATCAAGTTCATCCTCTACACCCTGCTGGGCTCGGTGGTCCTCCTGCTCGGCCTACTGATCATCTGGTCGCAGACCGGCACCCTGGACATGACCGCTCTGGCCCAGGCGCGGGGGACGGGCATGTCCCGCCCGGTGCAGATCATCGCCTTCCTGGCCGTCGGCATCGGTCTCGCGGTCAAGACCCCGATGTGGCCGCTGCACACCTGGCTGCCCGACGCCCATACCGAGGCGCCCACCGTCGGCTCGGTGCTCCTGGCGGGGGTGCTGCTCAAGATGGGTACGTACGGTTTCGCCAGAATCGCGATCCCGGTCCTGCCCGACGGGGCCGCCGCCGTGGCACCCTGGCTCGGAGCCTTCGCGGTGATCGGCATCATCTACGGCTCGTTGGCCTGCCTCGCCCAGCGCGACCTCAAAAGGATGATCGCCTACTCCTCGGTCGGCCACATGGGTTTCGTGCTCCTCGGTTTCGCCACGCTGACCCCCGTCGGGATCAACGGCGCGCTGTTCGGCAACATCGCCCACGGCCTGATCACCGCCCTGCTGTTCTTCGTCGCCGGGGCGATCAAGGAGCGCTACGGCACCTCGGACATGCCCGCCCTCGGCGGCGGCATGCTGACCCGCCTTCCCCACCTCGGTTCCCTGCTCACCTTCGCCTGCGTCGCCTCACTCGGGCTGCCGGGGCTGGCGGGTTTCTGGGGTGAGATGCTGGCCCTCCTCGGCGCCTTCGAACCGGCCCCGGGCCTGTCCGGCCCCCTCTACCTGGTCTTCATGGCTCTCGGAGGTCTCGGCACCGTGCTGACCGCCGCCTACTTCCTGCTCATGCTCTCCCGCGTCACCCACGGCCGGAGCACCGAGACCGTCCACGTCCCGATCCTCGCCGTGGCCGGCACGGATGCTCTCCCCTCCACGGGTCCGGCCGGATCCGAGGACGACGCCCTCGGATCCAGGGCGGACGGGGAGGACCTCCCCGCGGCCGCGGTGGCCGCGGGCGGGGGAGGCACGCACCCGCCGGGAGCGGCGAGCGCGGGCAGGCCGCGGATGCCCGACGTCATGGGCTACGAGCTGGCCGCCTGGGTGCCGCTGATCGTGTTGATCCTGCTGTTCGGGCTCTGGCCCAAGGCACTCCTCCTGCTCACCGATCCGGTGGTCCGGACCCTGGTGGGGGCACCGTGATCCAGTCGATCGACTACTACGCGGTCGCGCCGCTGCTGATCCTCGCCCTCACCGCCGGGCTGGTGCTGCTCCTGGACGCCTTCCTGCCCCGCAGGCCGTACGTCCGGCCGGCGCTCGGCGCGGTCACCCTGGCCGGGGTGATCGGTGCCCTGGCGGTGGTGGTCTCGCAGGCACTGCGCACCGGAGACCCGCTGCGGACCTTCTGCGTGCCGGAGGGGTTGCTCGGCTCCCCTCACGCGGTGATCGGTGCCATCGCCCCCCTGAACACCGAACAGGCGGTGAATCCGGCCGCCGCGGCGCCGTGCTCGTTCGTGGTCGACGACTTCACACTGGTCTTCGCGGGACTCGCACTGGCGGCCGGAATCGTCGTGGTGCTGCTCTCGGCGGCAGAGCTCTCCTTCGGGGACATCCCCGTCGGCGAGTGGTACTTCCTGCTGCTCTGCACGCTGGCGGGTGCCGTCGCCCTGCCCGCCTCCCGTGACCTGATCATGCTGGTGGTCGCCCTGGAGCTCGTCTCGCTGCCGGTGTTCGCGCTCACCGCGCTCAGACGCTACGACGGCCGGAGCTCCGAGGCCGCGGTCAAGCTCTTCCTGGTCTCCGTGGTCTCCACGGCGGTGATGCTCTTCGGGGTCTCCCTGCTGTACGGGACGACCGGAACCGTCTACCTCGGCCGGATCGCCCAGGCTCTGCAGCAGCGTGTTCTCGGGGCGCCAGGCCTGAGGCTCGTCCTGGACGGTGCCGACACCGCCTACAGCTCCTCGCTGCAGATCGGCTACGACCTGCCCGCCGTGGTCACCGTGGCGATGGTGCTGCTCCTCGCCGGGTTCGCCTTCAAGATCGCGGCGGTGCCGTTCCACGCGTGGGCGGGCGATGTCTACCAGGGGGCGCCCATCCCCGTCGCGGCCCTGCTCTCCGTCATCTCCAAGGCTGCCGGATTCGCCGGACTGATCCTCATCCTGGTCGTCGCCCTGGGCGGCCAGGGCGCCATCTGGGTCCCGCTGATCGCGATCATCGCCGCGCTCACCATGACCGTGGGCAACCTCCTGGCCATGCGCCAGCGCCATGCCGTGCGGCTGCTCGCCTGGTCGTCCGTCGCCCAGTCGGGCTACATCCTCGCTCCCCTCGGCGCCGGGCGCCACGAGGCGGTGAACGCTTCGATCGCCTACCTGGTCTTCTACGCGGCGATGAACCTCGGGGCGTTCGCCGTGGTCACGCTGGTGTCGAGGCGCTCCGGCAGGGGGGAGTTGGACGACTACCGGGGCCTGGCGTTCCGGAACCCGGCGGCCGGGCTGGCACTGGCCTTCTTCCTGATCTGCCTGGCGGGCCTGCCCCCGGGGCTGGCCGGGCTCTTCGCCAAGATCGTGGTGTTCCGGGAGCTCCTCAGCGGTGGCGGCGGCTGGCTGGCCGTGGTGATGGCGGTCAACACGGTCGTGGGCCTCTACTACTACATCGCCTGGGTGGTGCGGATCTTCACTCCGGCCACCGAGGGCACGGAAACGGCCGGCCGCGCCGCCGGATGGATGCCCGCCGGTGTGGCGATCGCGGTGGCCGGGATCGTCGCGGTCGCGTTCTCGGTCGCCCCCCAACTGGTCCTCGACCTCGTCCCCGGAGCACTGATCGCCGCGGGCTGAAACACCTGGGAACGTTTGTCCTGGCTGGAAACGTTGTCACAGGTGAATCGGCATCAACCGAAAGGGGGGTGTAGTGCACCACAACGGTCTGCGTACCGCGGTCCTTCTCGGCGCACTGTCCGCGGTGATCATCGCGGTGGGGGCGTGGTTCGGAGGCGGCGCAGGCGTGCAGATCGCGGTTCTGGTCGCGCTGGTGACCAACGGTGCCGCCTATTTCTTCTCCGACCGCATCGCGCTGTCGGCCATGCGCGCCCGGCCGGTGAGTGAGGTCGAGCAGCCGCTGCTCTACCGGATCGTGCGCGAGCTCTCCACGCAGGCCCGCCAGCCCATGCCCCGGCTCTACGTCTCGCCGACCATGCAGCCCAACGCCTTCGCGACGGGGCGCAACCCTCGTAACGCCGCCGTCTGCGTCACCTACGGGATCACTCAGATACTCGACGAGCGCGAGCTGCGCGGTGTCATCGGGCACGAGCTCTCCCACGTCTACAACCGCGACATCCTGATCTCCTCGGTGGCCGGAGCGCTCGCCACCATGATCACTTATCTCGGCTACGTCGGGTTGTTCTTCGGCGGCGGAGAGGACGACGAGGGTCCCGGATTCATCGGCGCACTCCTCATGATCGTGCTGGGCCCGGTCGCGGCCGGGATGATCCAGATGGCCATCTCCCGCTCCCGCGAATACCAGGCGGATGAGTCAGGGGCTCGGCTGACCGGCGATCCGCTGGCACTCGCCTCGGCACTGAGAAAGATCGAGATGGGCACCCGCCATCTGCCCCTCCCGGAGAACGGGCGGATCGCCTCCGCCTCCCACCTGATGATCGCCAACCCCTTCCGCGGTGCGGGGCTCGGCCGGATGTTCTCCACCCACCCGCCCACCGCCGAGCGTGTCGCCCGCCTGGAGCGCATGGCCGGGTACCGCCGCTGACCGCTTGACGCGAGAGCCCCTGGCAGGTTGCCGCCGCCGACCCCGCCGGATGAGGCGGGTCAGGGCGTCAGACCGGTGATGATCGGGTTGTGGACGGATCCGGGCACGATGAAGCCGCCGATCCGCTCCGTCCGGCCTGACTCCGGGTCGACCCGGTACCAGGCGTAGCGAGTGCCTCCCCCTCTCCTCAACCTGCGCGAGGTGACCGTCTGCAGGTCGAGGTGGCCCTTGCTGTTCCAACGCAGCCTGGTAGGGGTCCTGCCACGGGGTACGGGGATGGGGCCGCGCCTCAGCGCGCTGCCCGCGGACACGTCCCACAGGCCGATCCCCGCGTCACGCGCCGTGAAATGGGCCACGGTCTCCCCGTCAGGACCGAGCGCGCCTCCCACCGGGACGCGTCCCCACTCGGCGAAGGGCGACATCGAGTAGATCCCCGCCTGGAACGAGTCATCCACCACCAGCACGAACCTCGCGTCGGGGCTGAAGCTCCAAGGCCGCAACCCCGGCGGCACCGGGACACTCTTACCGCTGTACGTGTCCAGGATCCGGTGCCCCCACCGGACGCCCAGCACCACGTACCGCCCGCCGGGAGAGAGTTCGATCCGCGCCGCGCGCATGGCGCTCGACCACTTCACGCCGGGCACCGTGCGTATCTCGCCGGTCGTCATCTCCCGTACCACCAGCGCCCCGTCGCCGAGTTGGAAATAAGTGACATACCTCCCGTTGGGCGACAGGGCCAGCGGAGCCCGTTGCCTGCCCCTGGAGAACACCCGGGCGTCGGTGAGGCTGACCACCCTGCCGCCGCGCACCCAGAGCTTCCACGGAGCACAGACGCATCCGTCGAGCCCCGCGTACCGGACCGGAGATCTCGCGCCCCCGGCCTGGGCGGGGACGCCCGCCCCCATGACCACGACGACCACGACGACGCAAACACTCAAGCGGCGGAACAATCCCACTGAGGACCCCCCGAGTCTTCCGGACATTCGGGGGGCGTCCGTTACGTACGGGCTACTGTACGCCTCGGTCAAGGCTGGCCGGCGGTGCCGTCATGTGCCAAGCGACACGGGAGTGTCAGCGGGCGTGCTCGCCACCGCGGCATGGTGGCGCAGGGCCGACCACAACCGCTGACAGCCGATACCGCCGACGCGCGCAGCAGGGTACGGGCGAACGCCGGCTTTTGGAAACACACTCGTTGTGCCTGGTGACACACCGACTCACGATGATCATGTCAACGAATGTGACGCCAAGCCGGACTCACCGTTCCGTTCCCACCGGACCCTCGGTGTCAGCGGCGGTGCGGCAGCGTGCACTCCGGCCGGTCCTTGCCTCATCCCCGGGATGGCGAAATGCCCCGCCGGTGTTGCGGTCATTTCGTGCGCCGGCGTGCCTGTCTTACTTCATGGTCGATTGCCCAGGCGTCCGCTACCGGGCCCACGTGCCCGAGCTTGTCGGGATTGATCACCGAGCGGATCGTCTGGATCTGCCCGTCGAGTACATCGAGCGCCAGGATGTGGAGCACCTTGCCGTCCCGGTCGTGGAAGATCGCGCCCGGCTGGCCGTTGACCTCGTGCGGCTCGAACGTCACGTCGATCCGGGCCATCTGGGGAAAGAGGGAGGCGAGCAGCCGGGCCACGTTCTCGGCGCCGATGACGGCCCTGGCCAGCTGCGGGGCCTTGCCGCCGCCGTCACCGACCATCGATACGTCGGCGGCGAGCAGTTCCCGCAGGCCGGCGACGTCGCCTTCGCGGAGGGCGTCGAAGAACCGCGACGCCAGTTCCTCCCGCTCTTTGCGGACCGCTTCGAAGCGCGGCCGCCCGGCCTCCATATGCCGCCGCGCCCGCACCAGCAGCTGCCGGCACGCCGCCTCCGACCGCCCCACCGCCGCGGCGACCTCGTCAAACCCGAAGCCGAACACCTCCCGCAGCACGAACACCGCACGCTCCAGCGGGCTGAGCCGCTCCAGCAGCAGCAACGCCGCCATCGACACCGAGTCGGCCAGCTCCACCGACCGCGCCGGATCCTGATACGGATCGCTCAGCAGCGGCTCGGGAAACCACGGGCCCACGTACGCCTCCCGCCGCACTCGCGCGGAGCGCAGCACATCGATCGAGATCCGCGTCACCGCGGCCGACAGAAGAGCCTTGGTCGACGTGGGCCGGGTCGCCAAGCCGTCATAGCGCAGCCATGTCTCCTGCACCGCGTCCTCGGCCTCGCCCACACTGCCCAGAATCCGATAGGCGATCGAAAACAGCAGCGGCCGCAGCTCCTCGAACTCCTCGACCTTGCTCACGCCGAATCTCCTCCCCTTGAACCCCTCTCACCCGGCCGTACTCGCCGGCGCAGGCATCTTCTGGTGATCATCCGAGCCATCGGCACACGCCCCCGAGCCCGGGGGCTCGGAGCCCGCAGCCGGACCCCGAGCCGGTTGCCGATGCCGTTCAGTGGAACTGCCCGGGCACGTAGTCGCCGGCCGGCTGCCGGGTGATGATGTTCAGCCGGTTCGCCGTGTTCATGAAGGAGACCAGGAGCACCAGGGCGGCGAGCTGCCCCTCGTCGTAGTGCTTGGCGGCGTACGCCCACACCTCGTCGCTGACCCCACCGGCCGCATCCGCGACCCGGGTCCCCTCCTCCGCCAGCTCCAGTGCGGCACGCTCGGCCTCGGTGAAGACCGTGGCCTCCCGCCACGCGGCGACCAGGTTCAGCCGCACCGAGGTCTCACCGGCAGCGACGGCCTCTTTGGTGTGCATGTCGATGCAGACGGCGCAGCCGTTGATCTGACTTACCCGAAGCGCCACCAGTTCCTGCGTGGCGGTCGGCAGTGGCGAGTCCTTGAGCGCCTTGCCCGCCGACATGAAGTACTTGAGGACCTTGCCGGCGGTCGGGTCGGCGAAGTAGTTGAGTCGCGCGTCCATGGTGTGCTCCTCTGTGGTCGTTGATGGCTACACCCCCTGAGACGGGGTAGCCCGACCCCCTGTGACATAGACGAATGTGACCTGCGTCTCCCGGCCGCCGAGCCCGGCCGGCTCGGCGTCGATCCGCTGAGCGCGCTCGCGCAGGGCCAGGTCCGGGCGGGTCGGCAACGCCTCCATTTCGGCCCGAGGCAGCGCCCGGGGCCGGTCCGGTGCGCGCGCCCGGCGGCGGAGGCGGCGCAGTGGGTCACCGGCCAGCCAGTCCTGATCGCGCCACCACCCGCACGCCGAGCCTCATCTACGGCTTCCGCCGAAATCCGGTCCGATCCTCCCCGAAGGCCCCTTCTGACACAACGCACAGGCCCACCCGCAGGTCTGGGAGCATCAGGCACGACGAGCCGAACGCCCGCGCACTGACACCCTCGTGTCGCTTGGCATCACGGGTGTCACCCGACCTCGGAGAAAGCCCGGTCGGACCAGGGCGAAAAGGCCGGCCCTCGGGGTCCGGTCCGGCTGGGCCCGTGGTCTCAGGAGTGCTGGGTGACCGGGTCGGTCTCCTCGGAGGAGAGACCGGGGATGCCGTCGATGCTCTCGCGGTTCTTCTTCGCCCGGTAGGCACGCCGCTCCTGGATATCCTTGCGGCCCGCCCACTCGTCCAGCAGCGTCCGGTCACTGTCGAAGGACATGAACGGCACGGAGAAGCCGCAGGAGTCGGCGATGCGGTCGCAGTCGACGACGATGATCGACCGCACACCCGGGTGCGGGCCGAAGTTCTTGATCAGCGTGGCGAAGTCAGGGCTCTCCGGTACGACGACCCGGCCGGTGCCGTACAGGCGAAGAATGTTGGGAGGGCCGGAGAAGGCGCAGAACATGACCGTGATCCGGCCGTTCTGGCGGAGGTGGGAGATGGTCTCCACCCCGCTGCCGTCCAGGTCCAGGTAGGCGATGGTGGTGTCGTCGAGAACGGCGAAGGTGTCGGCGTATCCCTTGGGGGACATGTTGACGTGACCGCCCTGCTCGGGAGCCGTCGCCACGAAATAGACCGGCTGCGCTTTGATGAACTCGCGCAGCCGGTCATTGATCTTGTCATGAATTTTCCCCATAAAAGCGAAGATAATTCACGGTCACTCGCCGGGCAGCCACCAGACCCACACGTTCTTCCTGAGTCTGAAGGAGTCCAGCTTGCGAGTGCTCCCGGTCTCGGCGTTCAGCGTTCGCTTCACGGCGGAGCCCAGCTCGCCCTCCTGGTCGCTGCGGCTGGTCCAGAGGGTGAGCGAGCCGGCCGTGTCCCAGGAGAGACGCTGCGCGGCCTCGCCCTTGGGCATGCCGATTCCGATCGCCTCGGAGACGGTGTCAGAGGACAGGTCATAGGTACGCAGGCGGGGCCCGCTCGATTCGCTGGAGATGACCAGGGCCACGGTGTTCCCGTCGTCGGCCAGTGCGACAGGCGCGTTGTTGGACACGATCTGCGGGATGATCTGGCTCGCCGTCCTGTTGCCTTCGGCGTCGAAGACCACGAACTCGGTGGTGTTGTCATCGGTGAACCGGGAGGTGAGCAGGTATTTCCCGCTGGGGCTGAAACCCATCAGGCTGTTCTTCGGCGGCAGCTTGGCCGTCTCGCCGGTCTTCAGGTTGATGACCAGGGTCGGCAGCCTGTTCGCGGCGTCATAGTAGTCGACCACGATGGCCGAGCCGTCAGGAGAGAGCGTCGTGTCCACGTCGCTCTGGCCGATCCCCTTGGGCAGGCTCGCGGTATCGCCCGGCAGCGGGCGGACCTTTCCGCTGCTCACTTCACGGACGACGAGTTCGCCGCCCTTGAAGTAGTTCACGAAGCGGCCGTCGTCGCTGATGGAGATCGAGTTGCTGGCGGTCCTGTCCACCTTGCCACCTGCGGACCTGGGGTGGACCTGCGCGTCGGGCAGCGTGACGGTCTTCCCGCTGCGCAGGGTCAGCATCCACGAGCCGCAGGGGACGCTGCTGTCTCCCTTGGGGCAGCTCTTGAGCCAGGCGTACCTGGCCGGGTTGTCCGTCTTCGCCACTGCCGGAGTGGCGATCATGCCGGTGGCCGCTACGGCGGCGACTGCGAGTACGGCGAATCCGTGTGAGGGTCTCATCGGTTTTTCCTTCCGTCCCCCTGATAGATGGGGCCCCGGCGGGAAAAGTTGCGTCAAGAGCCGGCGAAAGATCCGGGGAGACGGTCGCGTCGCTGAAGCGGAAGGGGGCCCGGGGCCGGTTCTCGGCCACCGGCATTTCAGGTAACCCGGACCGGGCCTCGCTGTGGAGTCGTCAGGGAACCTCTTCCGGCCGGGTGGCCAGGGCGCGCAGCCGGGTACGGATCCCGGCGCGCGAGCGCTGGTACGCCGAGGTGTCGTCGAGCAGCAGCGCGGCCGAGTTCGCCGCGGTGGCGAGCGCGTCGAACTCGAACGCCAGCTGGGCCGGTTCGACATCCGCGTCGAGCTGGCCGAGTTGCTGGGCGTCCCGGATGGTCTGCTCGTACAGGCGCAGCCAGTCGCGGCGTGCCTGGGCCAGTAGATCGCGGATCCGGCCAGGCCGTGAGTCGAACTCCGCACCCGCCGCGTAGAAGAAGCAACCGCCGGGGAAGACCCGCCGTTCTGAGTAGTCGAGCCAGCCCCCGCACAGTTCGACCAGGCGTGGCAGGCCGGGTGCGGTCCGCAGCGCCGGCTTGACCACCTCGCGAGTGAAGACCTCCTCGGCAGCCCGTATGACCGCGATCTGCAACTCCTCCTTCGAGCCGAAGTGTGCGAACAGCCCGCTCTTGCTCACCCCGAGGTCGGTGGCGAGGCGCCCGATCGACAGCCCTTCGAGCCCGTCCTGGGACGCGATGGCCATCGCGCGGTCCAGGATTCGCTGCCGGGTCTGGTCCCCGCGCACCACACGCCCGTCCTGTGTCATCTCAACCGTTCCCGTCCAAGCGGCTCGCCACTGATCGGCGACAGCCGGTGCGGAGACCATACGCGGTGGGCTGCCCGAGCCGTGCTCCCCGGCGCGACCGGCCCGCCGTGGCCCGGAGCCGAGCAGCGCCGGAACAGCTGTCGAGCATGTCCTTCGCGAATCAAACTTTAAGCACGAGCGTTCTGTTAAATCAATCATATAACTTCCAGCTTGATGGATGTTGATAGCACGATCGTTCGTTCTTATGCTGTCGGCAGGCGGATCGGCCCCCAGCTGGGCCGGACCGATGCCCAGAAAGGCGGTGAACGTGACCGAAGACGTCTCGACCGATGATTTCCACCTCCCGGCGAAGGAGGCCGACAGGCTCCTCGCCACCGCCCCGTGGAAGCGGTTCGCGGTGCTCGGCGACAGCCTCGCCGAAGGGCTGGGCGAGCCTGCCCCCGGCTACCGCACCCTGCCCTGGGCGGACCGGACCCAGGAGGCGCTGGCCCGGTGCCGGCCCGACCTGGCCTATATGAACCTCGGCCTGCGCGGCCTGGTCGCCGCCGAGGTGCGGGAACAGCAGCTCGGCCGGGCACTGGAGTTCGGGCCCGACCTCGCGGCCGTGATCTGCGGGGGCAACGACCTGTTCCGCCCGGTGGTCGACATGGACGCGGTCGAGGGCGAGCTGGACGCCATCATCGGCGGATTACGGACGGCCGGTGCGACAGTGATCACGTACCGCCTCATGAACATCGCCTCGGCCATCCCTCAGCTTGAGGCGCTCAGTCCTAAACTGCTGAGGTTGAACGAGCGGGTGAGCGCGGTCTCCGCCAGGCACGGCGCGCTGGTCGTCGACATGTGGAGCCACCCCGCCTGCGCCGACATCTCGACGTACAGCTCAGACATGATCCATGCCTCGATGCGGGGCCACGCCCTGCTCGCCGCGGAGACCATCAGACGACTGGGCCGTCACCTCGCCTCGGCCTGAAGGGCGCGTGCGTCCATCGCTGGAACCGTCGCGGGCATCCGCTGAGCATGGCGGTGCGTTTTCGGGGTCGCGGTGGACCATCCGATACCGGGTGGCTCTGGGCCACTCAAGCCTCATGATCGCTCTGAACGCGTCCGGAGGAGAGTGGCCCGAAGCGCCTGTCGTCGACTCCACTCTCGGCAGCGTGCATCCAAGAGTGGAGGGCGGTAACCGTGCGAGTCACGGCTCCGCCCGGCCCTCGGTCTACCGGTAGTTGGTGAACTGGAGGGCGACCTCCAGGTCCTTGCCCTTGAGAAGGGCGATGACCTCCTGCAGCTCGTCCCTCTTCTTGGAACTCACCCGCAGCTCATCACCCTGGATCTGGGCCTTGACCCCCTTGGGCCCCTCATCCCGGATGATCTTCGAGATCTTCTTGGCCTGCTCCTGGTCGATGCCCTCCTTGAGGGTGATCAGAAGGCGGTACTCCTTGCCGGACAGCTTGGGCTCGTCCGCATCAAGAATCTTGAGCGACAGGCCACGCTTGATCAGCTTGTCCTTGAACACGTCGAGGACCGCGTTGGCGCGCTCCTCGCTGTTGGCCCTGATCTCAACGGCCTTCTGACCACCCGACCAGGCGATCGTCGCGCCGGTACCCTTGAAGTCGAACCGGTGCCCGACCTCCTTGACCGTCTGGTTCAGCGCGTTGTCGGCCTCCTGATGATCGATCTTGCTAACGATGTCGAACGATGAATCCGCCAAAGCCCAATCCCCTTTGAACTGCTGGAACTATCACCCGCTGCCCGGCTCCCGAATATCGCGGTCCGCGAACCGCGGCGGCGTCCGCGAGCAGGTTCGGTAGACGCGTACGTAACGGATCAGCCTATCCAGCATCTCCTGTCAATGCTGGGGCGGCAGTGTGTCCCGCCTCGCTCACAGCGTGTCGTCCCACTCCGTTACCCCGCTCCGCCGTCCCACTCCACGGCCGGCTCTCCCTCAGGTCACCCCCGGCCCACCCGCCTCACCCGCCCGATACCCGCCGCCGAACCCCGTATCACGCCCGTATCGCGACGTCCCTCCTGCCTCGCCCGCCCCGCTCAAGACCGGCACGAGCGACAACGCCCGCCCCAAAAGTCCCAGTGTGCCCATCTATCGGCGGGTGCCCTCCGCGGATGTCACGTCACCCCTGGAAGTCCGCTATTCTTTTCCTGTCGCCGCAGTACGCGGAGGACGCGGCAGGTTGCCCGAGTGGTCAAAGGGAGCGGTCTGTAAAACCGTCGGCTCAGCCTACGCAGGTTCAAGTCCTGCACCTGCCACACTGGATCTTCCCAGCTCAGAGCCCCGCGAGGGGCTCTTTTGCTTTTCCGGGACATGCAGCCGAACGCAGTCGTGAGCAGTCGCATGTCACCACTCCACCAATATGCGTGCAATGATCTTGGCCATGTTTTCCCAGGTCATGCAGGGCTTTCCGGCCGGTTCGGGGGCGGGAATCGGCCTTTCGATGGCCTGCTGAGACGTGACAGGATGTGCCGCATGCTGACTCGAAGGAACCGTGCCGCGTAGGCCGCCCAGCACTCTGCGTTCAGGGTGCCCTCGATCACCCGCCCCCACCCCGGCCAGGCAGATACCTGGAATCTCCCACAAAACCCATGCCGCGATACGACGGCTGGAAGCCGAGCGTCTGTGGCTGAACGCCCTGGCCGATGCCTTGGACCAGTACGTAGGGTTTCTCCGGCACTCTGGCCGGTACCTCTACCTCCGTCCGGACGGGTTGCCGTGCTGCGACCCGGTAGAAGCCCGTGACCTCCTGGAAGAAGCCCTTCACGCCCTCCCTTCGTTCGCTCGATCTGAGCTCTGGCGAATCGTGGAGCGGCTGGACACGGAGTTCCGCGACCGGACCCTGCCTGATCCGGGGGCGGACGGCGGACGCTCGTCGATGTCCGGCGCATGGTGGCGCCATCGGCTGGCCGAGTGGTGATCATGTGACGGCTCCACAGGGTGCAGAACAAGCGAAAGGGCCCCGGATGGCTTCCGGGACCCTCTTCGTGCGATGAACACCTCAGCCGACCAGCGCGTCACCGATCCGCTGGTTCGCCAGATCCTTGTGACCGTCGAGGCACTTGGCGTAGACCCGCAGCAGGACGTCCACGCTGTGCCCGGCCCGCTCCGCCACGTCAGGAGCCGAGACGCCAGCGTTGAGCCAGAGAGAGACCGCCGCGTGCCTCAGGTCGTACGGTCTACGAGCCAGGGGAGAGGCCACCTGAGCTGGGGTGAAGGCCAGCTTCCGAGCCTCCTGCCACACCTCTGTATAGGCCGTCGAGGCGATCACGCCGCCACGCTCGCTACGGAAGATCCGCCCGTCCGCGCCGGTCCCGTACTCCTTGATGTGCTCTCGAAGAATCGCGACCAGCTCCGGCGGAATCGGCACCGGGCGCACGTCGGCACGGCCCCGGTGCTTGAGTCCCCGTTCCTCGTGGGCGTCCCCGCTGTCCGTCCAGTGCGTGTTGACCTCTGGCCGGGAGACGTCGACCGTCAGTCGCCCCCAGCCCTTGGGCGGAAGGTGGCAGTCCTGGAGTCGCAGGCCCACCGCCTCAGCCGGGCGTAGCGCCGCGTAGTACATACAGGCGAACAGCGCCATGAGCCGCCGACCACGACCGCGTCCGCCCACATAGGTCACCATCGTGAGCAGCTCTTGCGCCTGCCGGGGATTGACCGCCACACGGGGATCAATGGTCTCGGTGACCTTGGGCGGCTTCCACGTGACCTTGTGCAGCGGGTTGGCGTCCAACTCCTCCAATTCCACCGCGTACTCCAACACGGTATGGAAGACGGCCCGCTTACGGGCGATCGTATTCGGGGCCGCCGCCTTGCCGTCGAGGCGGAGGGCGAGCGCGTCGAGTGCCAGCCGTACCGTCTTGGCGTCGTTCAGGGCGGTCAGGTCAAGCGACGCGGACTGAAGCCAGCGGGCCGCCTGTGCCATCTCTGGGGAAATCTCTGCCCTCTTGCTCTCCGGGAGGAGGAGGTGCTTCCGGAGAACCGTCCGCATGATCTCGACATCGGGGCGGCCGGGACGGTCCTTGGTCAGCGAGGGGAGGACCGTGGCGAGTGCATCCGACATGCTGTCCCGGCTCTTGGCCGCCGCGTGGGGCCACTTCATCTCGATGAAGGCCGCGACGAACTCAAGGACGGTCCGAGCGTTCTTGGCCTTGATCATCGAGAGAGGGAGGCCGCTCTCGATGTCGAACGCCTCGCCCCGCTTGGCCGCCTGCCGCAGGTCCGACAGGAAGCTCTCGGCGAGCGCCTTGGTGCGATAGGTCTTCGAGGAGCGCTTCCGGGCGACCGCCCAGCGCACTACGTACGAAGGCGTCTTGCTCGACTTGTTCCTGCTGATCTCGAAGAACTTGACGTCGTATGAAGTGTTCACGCCGCCTCCCGGAGGGTTTCCAGCCACGCCTCGAACTCGCTGCGGTGGAGGCGGATCTCGTCGTTGGGGAGTCGCAGGCCGCGGGGGAACTTGCCGATCTCGCGCCAGCGGTAAAGGGTCCGGACAGAGACCCCGCCGAGCTTGTCGAGGATCTCCGGAACGGTCATGAGCTCGTCGTCGTCCTTCTTCTTCATGCCGCCTCCCTCGTTGCCGAAAGGTCTTGTCCGGTCGCTTTCTCTTTCAGGGCCAGCAGGGTTGCTCGCCAGCGCTGGCGTTCGGCGACCATGCGCAGCAGTCGCAGGGCCAGGGAGGGAATGTTGCCGTCGCCGGCCGGGACGGGCTTCCAGACGTAGCGGTGCGGGTCGGTGGGCTCGTCGGCCAGGCCGAGCGCTTCCATGACCCAGGTGCGCCGGTCGCGCTTGTGCTCGGACAGGGTCTTGTTCGACCACTTACGCGAGACCAGGACACGACGGCCCGCGTAGCCGAGGTGTTCAGGCTTGTGTGCCTTGCTCCGGCATCGGCCCGGTGCCATGCCCGCCTTGGGACTCTTGGGCTGGACTCCGTAGCGCAGCCAGTTCGGGCAGGCCGGGGAGCAGGGTTCGTAGCGGAGCGCTTCGACCATGCGGGCCGCGTGGTCGCGTTGGGCCGGGTTGTCGGCGTCGAGGGCGTCGCCGAGGCTCTTGGTCAGGTACTTGCTCAGGTAGCGGATGCACTGGTCGGCATCCGGGGTGCCACCGAGGACACCCTGAACGTCGACCTGGTCGCCGAAGCGGACCACGTGCAGCGGCTCGGCCTCCTCGTCGGCGTCGAGCCGGTCGAGCGCTTCGCGCCAGGTGGGCAGCACTTCCCCGGTGACCGGATCGAGGTAGTCGCCATCCTGTCCATCCGGGTAGGGCGTGCCGTCTTCCCGCGCGGGACGCTCGACCCACACCGGCAGGTGATCGCCCTCGAAGCGGGCTTCGTCGACCGATGGCCACCACACCTGGTGGTAGGTGGCCGCCGCGATCGCCTTGACTTCAGCGCGCGGCATGGTGCCCCGGATGGCCATGTGCAGGTGCGGCGCGAGTCGCTTCTGCGGTTCGACGGAGGAGAAGTACTGCAGGTCATAGCCCGCGACCCGGCGAAGGTTCTGCAC
This sequence comes from Streptosporangium sp. NPDC001681, assembly GCF_040298085.1. Classification (NCBI taxonomy): domain Bacteria; kingdom Bacillati; phylum Actinomycetota; class Actinomycetes; order Streptosporangiales; family Streptosporangiaceae; genus Streptosporangium; species Streptosporangium sp. NPDC001681. Next base: position 36,759 of record NZ_JBEOZN010000092.1, read on the forward strand.
GAAGCGGTCGACGAGCTTGGAGAAGTGCAGCGCGTCCCGGACCGCCCGCCGGTAGTCGTAGCCGTCCGGATCGACGGGCACGCCGTTGCGCACCTTGCCGTAGGAGGGAAGCGTGAGCGTGACGAACAGCGACGGCCGGTAGACCATCCCGTCGGAACTGGTGAACGTTCGTCCCAGGGTGGTGTTCTGCCGAACCTTCCTGGGCAGGTCGGGGGCGTCCTGGCGTCGCCGAGTCGAGCGGTTGCGCTTGGCGGTGGTACGGCCGAGCAGAGTGCCGCGCATCCCGGCCGCGGTGATCTCGGCATCCAGCCCGGTGAGGATCGCGTCCAGGTCGGTGGTGTCGTCGCCGGCCTTTTCCGCGGCATCACGCTGAGCCTGCATGTCCGCGCGGAACTCCACCAGCCAAAGCTGTTCCTCGTTGGGCTCATCAGGGGTGATCGAGGGTTCGGCCTCCAGGTGCCAGCCTTCCCGGCACTGGGCCATCCGCAGGTAGCGATTGCGCCGAGCACAAGAGGGACACTTGGCGTCCATGGTGGCCCCGCAGGGCACGTTGACGTCCTCGGTGAATCCGGTGCGGGTGTCCAGCCGCCGCAGGACCACCGGCCGGATGCACACCCCGTTGTGCTTGGCGATCTCCACCGCCACGTCCAGCGCGAGCGGCATCCTTTGACGTTCGGCGCGCGACAGGCCGCGGTCGTTGGGGTTGCTCACGCGTCTGCCTCCTGCTCGTGGTCGGGGTCGAGGAGTGCGCCCTGTCCGCACTCGCGGCACTCGACCAGGCTGCGGATCAGGTCCAGCCACAGCGTGTTGACCGCGCCGCAGGTCGCACAGTGCAGACCGTCGAGGATGTAGGCCAGCTCAGTCACGCTCGCCCCTCTCCACTTCGGACAGGTCGGCCGACAGCCGGAACGTGGTCTGGTAGGGGTCGGTGGTGACGCGGATGTTGAGCAGTTCGAAGGCCAGGACGGGTTGGGCGTGGTGCGATCCCAGGACGGCCAGGATGGGCCGCTCGCACACGCGGGTGATCTCCTCGTCGGTGCCGTAGAAGCAGACCCTCACGCGGCCACCCCCAGCACCATCGCGCGAATGTCACTGTCGGAGACGTACGCGGCGCGGACCCGGATCGGGTCGGGTGAGGTCTCCAACCGGACGTAGCCGATACCGGCGCCCTGCTCTGGGATCGGGGAGATGTGATCGGCCAGCGCGCCCCGATCCCGTGCGCCGTCACCGAGGACCATGTCCACCTGCTCGGACTCATCCAGCCGGAGCGCGATCTTGTCGGGGAACAGGTTGCGGATGTTCATGACCTCCTTGCGCGGGTCTTGAAGAGCGGCCATCACACCGAAGCCGACCGCGCGGCCCTGTGTGGTGAGGGTGGCCAGGGCAGCGGAGATGCGCAGTTTCAGGCCCTTGTCGGATTGGTAGGCGGTCAGGAACGCCACCTCGTCGACGACCACCAGGACGAACGGGTCATCGACGGTGGGGGTGTGGGAGCGCTGAAGTCCGGCGTAGCGGTCGGCCCGCTCCTGCATGATCTGCACGGCGGCTTCCAGGAGGTCGGCGCAGTCGGCCGGGCTCGCGGCGTAGCGGGTGCCGAACAGGTCACGCCCGTAGGACAGTTCCATCCGCTTGGGATCCAGCGCCCACACTTGCGCCAGGCCCGCACGCGTGGCGGGTAGCAGGCCGCGGATCGTCGACCAGATGACCGAGCCCTTGCCTGCCCCGGTAGCCCCGGCGACCAGGACATGAGTGCCGTGGACCTTCAGGAGCCAGGGCTTGCCGTCCTCGCACGTGCCGACCTCCACCGGACCCACCGACGCCTCAGCCGGGACCGGTACGGCGGGAAGTGGTGTGGCGAGGGGATCACGACGAGGGAAGACGAGCAGCAGCCGGCCAGCTCTTGCGATGGAGACCCGGCAGGATTGAGCACCGAACCCATGGGCGAGGTGGTCGATGCGGTCAGACCAGTCCTTGACCGACTGCCCAGTGAGCATCCGCACCGTGACCAGGTCGGCCCACGAGGTACAGGTGACGCGGATGATACGGGGAAGGTAGTCCCGGCCGCGTAAGTGTCGTCCGAGTCCGGAGATGATCATCACTGGTTGCCAGTGCCGCCGGTAGATCCACACCCGACGCCACCAGGCCAGCAGCCGCCAGCCCACCAGGCGCAGGAACGACGGACGAGCGAGGAGGCACCACGCGGTGAGGCCGAGCGGAACCAGGACGACGAGGCCAAGGCCCCAGCGCCAGCCGTAGAAGTAGGTGAGCACACCGGGGGTGAGGGCGACGGCTGAGGCGATGGGGTGGCGCCACAGCAGTCGTACGACAGCGGCCAGCAGCCGCCACGTGAAGATCAGAATCGTGAGGATCGCCGGGGTGCGGAGGACGGCCGGGCGGAAGACGACGGCGGTATCGGGGGTGGTGGAGACGAGGTTCTGTGCCTCGTCGCCGGGCAGTTTCTTGAACATTAGGCTGGGGGCCTTCCTTGAATTCGCGTGAGAGGGAGAACCGAGGGGCCGCCGGAAGTTGGCGCTTCTGGCGGCCCCGCTTACGTGTCAGGCCGCCTTGTCCTGCTCGGCCTGGTCGGGGTTGGTGGGCTGTTCGGTGTGCAGGCGCTCGCAGTCGGCGAGGTAGCGCGCGGTGGCGTCGGCGAGCTGCCGGGCGAGGGTCACGTCCCGTTCGGTGACCGGTCCGCCGCCGGTGGTGGAGATCACCACCTGTGCCTGTGCGGTGGACAGGTTCAGGAACGGCCGCCCGCTCTTGGCACCCAGCGCCATGACCGACAGGTCCGGGGTACGGAACGAGATGTCGAGCCGGGTACCGTCTGCATCGAGCGAGATCGAGGCACGGGTGTAGGGCTGGTGTTCACTCACGCGGCCACGTCCTTACCGGCCGTCTCCTTGGCCGAGGCCGGAGCACTCTGCCGAGCGGGAGCCGCAACCGAGCGGGGAGCGCGCATCGTCGTTGCCCGGATCGACCAGGCCAGGCGACCGGTGTTCTGGCCGACGTAGGGGGTGGCGGTCATGCCGTCGAACTCGACCGGCACGAACGGCAGGCCCGGCAGCGCGGCCGGGACGACGGGCTGAGTCGGGGACAGGATCTTGACCGCCACCGTCTTCTGTCCGGCCTTGACGGTCGGATCGGCGTCCATGACCGCGACCTGCCAGACGAGTTCGCCGGTGTTCTTGTCCTTGGCATAGACGGTGCGTCCCTTGGACGAGGCGTCGAAGTCCTTGACCTGCTCGACCTCGCCGACGACGAAGCAGCCATGCGGGAAGACCTGCGTGAAGCTGACGGGGATGGGGCCTTGGATGGCCATGTCGATAGTCCTTTCGATCGGGACAGTCCGATGTTCGGTCGTCCACTTGTCCGACTGAGTTGAGGTTAGCTTCTCTCACTCGTCCGCACAAGTGATTGAGTGAGATGGAGGCTTAGCCGGATGTTCCAGCCCGCCCCATCCGGTGCCATAACGGTGCTCAGCGCTCAAGGAGAATGCACGATCATGTCGCTCATGACCTCTGCAACTTCGCCGGAGCACAACACCGCCGAGAACAACCGGATCAAGGTCTGGTTCCGGTTCATACCGCGAGAGGGCTGGCTTCCCTACAGCACCGAAGGGCTCTGGGCCACACGGCTCAGCGAGGACACCGCCCGTCTGGAGAACGTCCCCTTCCTACAGGAGGGGGTGGCCGAGGGAGATATCGTGCGGTTCGCTACCGATGCCGACGGTCTCCACTGGGCCAAAAAGCGCGTGGAGGCATCGGGAAGCTGCACCGTGCGGGTCCTGCCCGTTCCCAGCGGTCCGCTCGGGCCAAGCGCCAAGGCAGTGCACGAGCGGTTGGCGCCGTTCGGTCTGGGCGGAGAGGTCTTCAGTACGGAACTACCGCTGGTTGCCTTCAACGTGCCGGCCGACGCAGAAGTCGGCCAGATAAAGGCGCTACTGACACATGGCGAGGAAGACGGTTGGTGGCACTTCGAGGCTTCCTGTGTCACAGATGCTTGGCACAACGCCTAGTCAGCTCACCTGGTAGACGTCCTGGAGTTCGTGAAGGTCACCGGGGAGAGCCACACTCATCACTAGGAGCACCGCCCCCGCAGCGTCATGCACGGTGGCCAGCACCCCAAGGACAGGCTTGGCAGAGCCGAGCAACTCGGCCTCTTCCTTGGTGGGGTTGCGCGCGGTCAGCCGCTCGGTGACATGATCGAACCGCAGGTGCTTGACCGCCTGGAGGTGATGGCGCACTCCGCGTGCCAGTGGTTCGGGCTTGTCGACGTCGGTGCCCAACGCGATCTCCAGCGGGAACCACAGGGTCTCCACCGCCGACACCCGGCCGCCTTGCTTGGCCACGCGTCGACGTGAGATCACCGGTGTCTTGTCCTCCACACCGAGCAGGCGGGCGATGTGACGAGGAGCCGGAACCCGGGCGACGTCGGTGACCGTCTCGCCGTTCTCGGCCTGCTCGGTCACCGCCAAGCCCGGCCGAACGCGATCGGCGGCACTCTCGGGACGGCCCTTCACGAACGAGCCGCGGCCATGCTCACGCTCGATCCAGCCCTGCATGGCCAGCGTCTGAAGCGCCCGCACCACCGTCGTGCGGCCCACCCCGAACTCCCGGACGAACTGCGTCTCCGAGGGCAGCATGTCGCCGGCCGCGTACTGCCCGGCCTCGATGCGCTCCTGAATCGTGCCCATCACCTGGGCATACTTCGGAGGGGCGAAATCCCTGCTCATCTTAACCGCCCGATCGCTCTACCACTTGTCTGCACA
>NZ_JBEOZN010000093.1:0-40855 GCF_040298085.1 Streptosporangium sp. NPDC001681
AGCGCTCACGACACGCTCTCTCCGGTGCTCCGTCAGGCGGTGCTGTCGTCAGCCGGTTGCGCGGGAGGAGGCGGAGGCCACGGAACCTCGGCGAGGAGAGGGAGAAGCGACTCCTCCTCGTAGTCGAGGTGCGCGTTCAGCTCCGCCGACATCCGGTCCAGCTCGGCGCGGAAACACCGAGGGTCGGCGACGCCGATGTCGGCCAGCAAGGCCACCAGCCGGCCTTGAATGTCCGCGACGGTGCGGTGTTCGTCGCGGAGCCGGTCGAAGGTGTCGGCCAGATGGGGGTGATAGCCCGCGATTCCGGGGAACAGGTGCGCGTCCTCGCTGCTGTGATGGAATTCCAAAGACTGGCAGAACGCCAGGCAGCGCTGCCGGATCTGCAGACCGAGACCCGGTCCAGGTGGTTCGCCGGGACCATGATGGGCCGCCCGTGCGGCGAAGTGGGCGTCGACCTCCGCACTCACCTGACGCAACTGGGCACGCAGCCAGGTATGGACCTCCATCAGCTTGTCGGCGAGGCTGTGGACCTCGCGGGGACCCTCCCAGGCGTCGGGCTCGGCACGCTCCAGCACCACGACAGGCAGGGGCCGGGTGGTCCGGACCTGGTAGTCGCCGTATCCGGGCGCCATCCGCACGACATGTCCGAACAGTTCCTCGCGTCGCGCCCCTTCGGCGGGAACCGCGAGTGCTTCGAAGGTCTCGGTGCCGACCTCCACCCGTACCACGGGATGGGCGAGCAGGTTGTGGTACCAGCCGGGGTGAGACGGGGCACCGAGGTTGGATCCGACGATCAGCAGCGAATCATCGTGGCGGACGTAGCCGAGGGGAGTGGTCCGCTCCGTCCCCGACTTCGCGCCGGTGGTCGTCAGCAGCAGGAGATCCCCGCCTTCGAAGGGGCCACCGACCTTCCCTCCGTTGGCGCGGAACTCCTCGATGATCGATTGGTCGAAAGACATGGGCATACGGTTTTCTGTCTCCGGAAAAGGTACGTGGATCCGCAGTGACTGCGGTGATGGTGGATGGCGGTGATCCGCGCGGCACGGAGCGACCGCCGCGCCTCCCGCCGTACGCGGACAGCGGACGACGCGCCGCCGCTGACGGCCTGACGCGGTGCGGAAGTCCAGGGCACGCATGGCGGTGCCCGGAACTCGAAGAGTGAGAGACGACGTGCGGCTGCGCTACGTCAGATACAGGGCGCTGAGTACGAACTCATGGCGGGTCCTCTGCATGAAGGGTGTTCGCCCGATCGCCGACCGGCCCACTGCTCTTTGGTCGGCGTCACACGACACCGGAGCCATTACACACACCCGGCGGCCGCCTGTCAACGCCGAAGATCACGCACGTGCGTCGGGCCGGACTCGGCCGCTGTCACAGACGCCACTCTCACCGGCGGCCGTTTGCGAGAGACGTGTCCGGCCGTCCGCTGTCAAGGCGGTCGAGCGCGTCGCGGGCGGCGGTCGTCCAGAGCGGCGCGGCGGCCTTGTTCGCGGTTGAAGCGGCTCTTCGGGCAACAGTTTCTCCACTGGTCACAAGGGATATGCGGCATCCTTCCGGCGCCTCGCGGACCGGGTTCATTGTTAAACCAAGGTTTAGGTCAAGCTAGGTTGGCCGTATGCCGGATTCCGAAGTGATCGTCACGGAGTTGACCATCGGAGAGTTGTCCGAGCGCAGCGGCGTGCCCGCCTCCGCCTTGCGCTTCTACGAGCGCAAGGGGCTCATCGCCAGCCGTCGCACCACCGGCAACCAGCGTCGCTACCACCGCAGCACGCTGCGCAGGCTGGCGTTCATCCGCGCCTCGCAAAACGTCGGCATCCCCCTGTCGGTGATCGAAGGCGTCCTGGAGTACCTGCCGCACGATGTCTCGCCCACCCGGGAGCTGTGGCTGAAGGCGTCGGAGTGCTGGAGCGAGGCCATCAACGGCCGCATCGAGAAGCTGGAGCGCATGCGCGATCGGTTCACCGAGTGCATCGGCTGCGGTTGCCTGTCCTTCGACCAGTGCCTGCTGGTCAATCCCGGTGACAGGCTCGCCGGGCGAGGTGCGCGCCCCCTCCTCGACCCCTGATGCGGGAGCGGTCGTGCAGGTCCTGATCTACTCCTGCTCACCGACCCGGCTGGGTGCGGAAGTGTCGCCGAGAGACAGGATCAGTTTGGATCTTGTCTGTCCCCGTCACGGACGAACTGCAGCGACGGGTCAGCCGCGCAGGAACGCCGAGATCGGCTCTGCCTGGCCGGGGATCGAGTGCCCGGCCTCGGGCAGAAGGGTCACGGTCGCGTGGGGGATGCACTGCTGCACGCGCCGGGCGGTGTCGTGGGAGTCGAGCATGACGTCGCGGCCCCCGACGATCACCAGCACGGGCATGGTCAGGCGGTGCAACGCGTCGTCGGGGAACACGGGCAGTCGCTCCGTGCGCGGCTTGAACTGCGCGAAGGTCAACACCAGGTAGTCGAGGACGGGCTGGGCCTGCGGCGACGCCAGGCCTGCGACGGCCTGTGCGGACCGCCGCAGCCCCCAGCGTCCGAGCGGGCGCAGAAGCAGGGCCTTGACCAACCACCCCATCCTCTGCCGGCCCAGGCCGCCGGGGCAGAGCAACCCCAGGCGCCTCACCCGCTCCGGGCGGCGAGTGGCGTAGTCCAATGCCAGCCAGCCGCCGAGGGAGGCCCCGACGATCGCGGTGTCGGTGATCCCGAGACCTTCCAGCACGTCGTCCAGCCATAGCGTGAGGGCGTCGGAGTCCAGGGGCGGGCGGGACGGCGCGCTCAGGCCCGGCTCGCCGATGAGGTCGATGGCGTAGACGCGGGAATGCCGCGCCCAGGAGGCGACGTCGGCCCGCCACATCGTCGTGTTCGCCCCCGAGCCGTGTAGCAGCAGCACCGGCGGTGCGTCCTGGGGGCCGGAGATGACGACGAAGGTCTCGCCCTCGCGGGTGGGCACCCGCACATGCTCGGCGGGGACCGGCCAGGTGGCCAGTGCCTCCCGGTACCGCTGCTGGATCTCGCGCCCGCCGGCCTCGGATTTGTAGATCGTGCTCATGAGGCGAGCGCTCCCTCCATGTAGTCGAACAGCCGGGCGGTGTCGCCGAGGCTGCCCAGAACGATGATCTTCATTCGGCCCCTTCCCTTGTCGTAGGCCGTCTCGATCCGCAGGGGATCCTCCCCCGGGTGACGGTTGGCGGCCGCGCCCATCAGGAGAGCGGTCAGGCGATCGGCCGTCTCGGCGCTGATCGCGTCGATCTCCACGATGCTTGACACCTCGGTATGCCGTTGCCGCCCGGCAGGGGCGCGCAGGGACGCGGGCACCGGACGGCCGGTGAATGTCTCCAGGTCCTCATGCGCGATCCGGTACTGCTTGCCGATGCGGACCGCGGTGAGCCGTCCGTCACGCACGTAGTTGCGGATGGTGCGTACGTGCAGATCCAGGTATTCGGCGACCTGTTCCACAGAGTAGAAGCTATCAGTCACAAAAATACTCTATCTTTCGGTGTCTATAAGGAGCAATAGGGAAGTTTGAGGAATTTCCGGAGGGTGTTGCTGTAACGCCCGACGTCTCATGCAGTTGCTCGTCCGGCCCGCACCCCCAACGCCCGGCGGTGGGGCCGGCGTGGGGATCAAGGCCCACAGGCAGGTGAGCGGCACAGGAACGGCGACAGTCGTAGCCCTGGGCGCGGAGCCGGTCCAGGGATCACTCACCGTTGTCCTGATCGGGGGCTCGCGGTCGCCGACCTGCCGCATGGGACCGCGGCGGCGGTGTACGGCCGAAGGTGACGATCCGTGCCGATGGGTTGCTCACCGCCATGACCGTGACGATGATCGTGGGGGTGGTACCTCAGCTATGGCACTACGCCGCCCCAGCGACAGATCGCTGATAAGGAGCACCCCCCATGGCCCTTGCCGGAACCCTCCTGCCCATCGCGTTGGCGATCATCATGTTCGGCCTCGGGCTGAGCCTGACGATCTCCGACTTCCGCCGTGTCGTCGTCTATCCGAAGGCCACCGTCGTGGCGCTCGGCTGCCAGATCCTGGTGCTGCCCGCGATCTGCTTCGGTCTGGTGGTCGTCTTCGACCTGCCGCCGGCGCTCGCCGTCGGCATGATGCTGCTGGCCGCCTCGCCCGGCGGCACGACGGCCAACCTCTACAGTCATCTGTTCGGCGGTGATGTCGCGCTCAACGTGACGCTGACCGCGATCAACTCGGTGCTGGCGGTCGTGACGCTGCCACTGGTGACCAACCTGTCACTGTCCTACTTCGAGGTCGGCTCGGGCACGCTCGGCCTGCAGTTCGACAAGAGCCTGCAGGTGATGGCGGTCGTGCTGGTTCCGGTCGCCATCGGCATGGCGGTCCGCGCCATGGCACGGAGCTTCGCCGAACGGATGAACACGCCCGTGAAGATCGCCTCAGCGGTCATCCTGGCGCTGGTGATCGCCGGCGCCCTGCTCCAGGAGCTCGACAACCTCAGCGGCTACATCCAGTCGGTGGGCCTGATCACGCTGGTGTTCAGCGTGATCAGCCTGACCGTCGGCTACTGGGCGCCGCGCCTGGCCGGGGTGGAGCGCGGCCAGGCCGTCGCCTCCTGCATGGAGATCGGGATCCACAACGCCACCTTGTCGATCGCGGTGGCGCTCTCCCTGTTGAACAGCTCCCAGATGGCCGTCCCGGCCGCCACGTATGGTGTGCTGATGTTCTTCACCGCGGCAGGAGCCGGGTTCCTGCTCAGGTCTCGCGCGGTGGAGCCGATGCCTTCGGACCGGTGATCGCCGCGATCGTCCCGGTGGCCACCGTCGCTTCGCCCGCCCATGCCTGGGCAGGTGAGGTGTACGTGGCCCCGGGGGGATCTGCCGATCGGGTGTGACCGGTCACGCCATGTCCCAGAGCAGGCGGTAGTAGGCGATGCGTTCCGGGTCTGGGGCGATCCCGTACGCGTCGTACACGATGCCGTCGTACCCCGGGCCGTGGTTCCACTCCGTGCTCCACGCGGCCACCGCGAGGTCCGCCCACCGGTCGGCCACCCCGAGCGAGCCCAGGTCGACGTGCGCGGCGAACATGCCGTCGTCGCGCAGCAGGGTGTTGGGGGCGCACGCGTCCCCGTGGCAGACGACGAGGCGGTCGATCGCGGGCGGATCGCCGATTCGCGCCCGTGCTTCGGCGAGTTCCAGGTGCCGGTGCTCGGGGAACCAGTCGGCCGGTCCCTCCCCGCCGGTGATGCGCTCGTCGGCGCGGGCGAGCCGTCGATCGATGGCCCAGTCGAACGGGCACTGCTCCACGGGCAGGGCGTCGTGGAGCAGGCGCAGCCCTCGGCCGATCGCGGCCGCCGCGGCCGGTGGGTCGGCGATCCACCGGGGATCCACCGCCGAGCGGCCGGGGACCGCCGCCGTGACCAGCCACGTGCCGTCGGTGTCCGTGCCGTGTTCGATGACCCGCGGGACGGTCACCCAGCGCCGCGCCCAGGCCAGGCGCTCCGCCTCGCCGGGGAGATCGATCTCCGGGGTGCCGGCGGCGACCCATTTGACGTATCTGACGCCGTCACGCCCGTCTTCGAGGCGGAAGGTCAGGCCGCCGAGTTCGTTGCGCCATACCGGGGTGACGGTGTCGCCGCCGGCGAGCGCCACGACGACGTCGGGGACGGGCACGGGACCGATCGGGACCTCGGAGACGACGGGGTGGCTCATGAAGACAGGATCCTCCCAAGGAGGCGGCGCCGACGACAAATGGATTTCCGAGCCCGAAGCCGCGTCGCCGCGACGGCCGGGTGTTCAGTCGCGCTCGAACAGCCGCGTCACCCGCGGGAAGAACGCGACGAGGACGGTCGCGGACCGATGCGCTCGCCTTCTCCCGCGCCGTGGCTTCGGGATCGCAGGGCCCGGTCGGCTGTTCACGGCAGCGGTTCTCGCACGACACCGGAACCGTGGCGCGAACCGGCGCCGCCTGCCCCGGCCTGACGGTCCATCGGCCGCGAGCGAGGACGCCGACCAGGCTTCGCGACCAGCGCGATCGGGTTGATCGCGGGAGAGGCGAGCAGGAACGCCGGCGCGGTGGCCGGGGTCACCCCCCGGGCCATGAGTCCCGAGGCGACCGGGACGGACGCGCACTCGCACCCCGGCAGCACCGCCCCCGCCACCCCGGCGACCGGCACGGCCACGGCCGGGTTGCCGGGCAGCGCCCTGGTCCAGAACGACGCCGGGACGAACGCGGTGATCGCCGCCGACAGCGCCACCCCGAAGACCAGAAACGGCAGCGCCTGCACACAGATCGCCACGAAGATCGTGGACCAGGTCTGCAGCGCGGGCGCCGTCAGATACGGCGCCAACGTGAATCGGCCCACCACCAGCAGCACGATGACGAGCGTGAACCCCCACGGCAGAGCGCTTCTCGCGGACTCCGCGCGTCCCCAGGAGTCAGGGGGGGAGCGGGCTGTCGTCATCGGTCCACACGCTCCGCTGACCGGTTCGAAGCTCAGACATGCGCCCTATCGTGTCAGGTCGTCCCAGTGCTCCCGACGGAATCCTGATCTTTGAGCTTGGGCTTGCCGCCTGGGCTCGGGTCACGTCCAGGGGAAAGCTATGAGTCGTCCGAACGGCCGTGAGCGGTGCGGTCAGTCATGCTGCTCCCCGCCGAGGCCGAGTTCTTGGGCGACGCCTTCCATGTTCTCGTAGGTGCGATCGGGCAGCGACCGGATGGCCGAGAGCACCTCGTCGGGTGCCGACTGGGCGCGCGCCCGCTCCAGTAAAGTCTCGCGATCGGCCGGAAACGCGTGCGTGCCGCTGATCCAGGTGGCCAGGTCGCTTCGGCTGTCCATCTCCTGCGCGCTCAACCCTTCGGGTGAGCCTGGCTGGTGCGCACGATCGGTGCCCAGTTTTTGCCTGTCGTTGGCGTTGTCCCGTTCCATCCGCTGTTCCCTTCGCGCGTTGTGACAGGGGGGCATACCCGCCTTACGCTGGGCAAACATCTCCGCCACCTCGAAGCTCCCTCGCGACTCGGCAAGCTGGACTCGTGGGACGGTAGTGGCTCGTGTTTCTCGGGGAAACGGCGGACATGATTTCAATATTCAGCATAAAACGAATAACCTGATCACCGTGATCCGCCGTACGGACGGGCCGCCTCATGGGGTGGGAGAGCGGAAGAAAAAAGCGCCGTCGTGCCCGGCCGGGCCTGCTGGCCTGGAAATACGTCTCAGGAGTGCGCGCCGCCGCGATCCGCCGAGGAAGACAGCTCTTTCCGAATCAATCGAACTTCCACCGGAACAATTTCAACAGCGGGCATCGCCGACCTCGTTTCGCCCGGCACAAAACGCGATGGTCAAGGCCGTCCCGGCTTTCCGTCGTTTCGTGATGGGAAGGATGCGGTTGCTCGCCCGTACCTTTGCCGGGGCTCCCGCGGAAAGATCGGTGACCTGTGCGGAGCAAGAGGTCCGGAGCCCCCGTCCTTTGGCGTCGAGGTGCCCGTCGTCCTCCGCCCGAACCCGGTCGCCCGGCGGTTCCGGCGGTGGTGTCACGAAAGGGCATGCGCACCGAACGCAATCCGTTTACAAAACGAGCCTGTGGCGGCATCCTCGGATACAAACAAAACCTCCTTGGCCGCGCCGTGAAGCCGAGGAGGCCCGAAGGTCGTGCCAGAGATAAGCTCCAGCCTGGAGTTCCAGGTGCCTCACATTCAAAGCGGTCCGCAGCCGGTATTTCCAGTGCGTTCATCGGATAAGTGCGAGACGAGCAGCCCATGGATATTGAGATTTCCGTTTCCGAACCGGATTCGGTAGACGCCGCGAACGATCTGTACGAATGGCTGGTTGAGGAACCCGAGTTCGCGGGCCGGGTTCGCTCCCTTGAGGCCCCGCCGGTCCCGGGCACCCTCGGGCCTTTGACCGAGGCGCTGCGGATCGCGCTCGAACCGGGTGGAGCGGTGATGGTGCTGGCCACCCTGGTGGTCGCCTGGCTGCGATACCGGACGGGCAAGGTGACGATCACGATCGTCACCAAGGACGGGGAGTCCAGAGTCGACGTGCTCGCGGAACGGGTGAAGGCCCTCGACGCGGCGGGCACCCAGGCGCTGGTGTCGGAGGTCGTCCGAGCCGTCGAGGGCCAGATGCCTGACGAGAAAGGTGCCTAGGATGCCGGGCATGCTCACCGGCCCCGGCTCCCGGGCCCTGCTGGTCGGATCCTCCACGCACTCTCCCGACTCGATCCTCCAGCCGGTCCCGTCGGTCACGACGACGGTCGCGGCGCTCGCCGACTGCCTGGTGGAACGGGCGGGACTCGACCCGCTGAACCTGACCAGGGTCATGGACCCCCAGACCCCGAACGCGATCGGCGCCGCCCTGGTGTCGGCGGCCGAGTCGGCCACCGACGTGCTCTTCCTCTACTACGTGGGGCACGGTCTGATCGGCCCGAACCGGGAACTGCATCTGGCCACGCGGGCCACCGTCGATCTGAGCCGGGGCGTGGCGGCCTACCAGGCACTGCCGTTCCCGACGGTGCGAGAGGTCCTGTCCCGCTGCCGGGCCCGTCTCATCGTCATCGGCCTGGACTGCTGTTTCTCCGGCAGGGCGTCCGGGCCGGTGGCGGCGGCGACCGACGAGGTGTTTGGGACCACCTGGCGGCACGGCACGTACCTGCTCGCCTCGGCGAGCGGGCAGGAAAGCGCCTGGGCCCGTCCGGGGCAGCCGCACACCGCCTTCACCGGCGAGCTGATCCGGCTGCTCACCGAGGGAGATCCCCGAGGTCCGCGCGAGTTCACCCTTGACGCGCTCTACCGCTCCTTGGATCGTTCCCTGGCCGGGGAGGGACTGCCACGGCCACGCCGCCAGGCCACCGATCACACCGACACCCTTCCGCTGGCCCCCAACCCCGCCTACCGGGCTCCCGTTCCCCCCGACCTGCCGTCCGAGGCAGGCGGCCCGGATGGCTTCAGCCCCTACCAGGGACTGGCCGCGTTCGGCCCGCAGGACGCCCACCTTTTCTTCGGCCGTGACGAGCTCACCGAGGTGCTGCGGGCCCGGGTGATGGAGGGCCCCGCCGGTGGTGTCCCGCTCGCGGTGGTGGGCTCCTCGGGCTCGGGGAAGTCGTCGCTGCTGGGGGCGGGGCTGATCCCGGCCCTCCGGCAGGCCGGCCGCCCGCATCTGCTGATCACCCCCGGTGACGACCCTCTGGGCAGACTGGCCGAACGCATGTCGAGGTTCCCGGCGGAGCCGTCCCGTGTTCCGCCCACCGAGATCGCGAAGAATCCGGATGCGCTGAGCGCCGTCCTGCGAGAAGTGCCTCGCGTGTCCGGCAGGCCGGTGGTGATCGTCGACCAGTTCGAGGAGGTGTTCACCGCCTGCGCCGACGAGAGCGCGCGGCGGGCCTTCGTCGAGGCGATCTGCGCGGCCTGCCGCGGGGAACAGGGGGAAGAGCCCGCGGCCACCGTCGTCATCGGCGTGCGCGCCGACTTCTACGGCCACTGCAGCCGGTACCCCCGGCTGGTCGCGGCCCTGGAACAGCCCATCGTCGTCGGGCCGATGACCGCCGCCCAACTGCGTGAGGCGATCGAGAGGCCGGCGATGCTCTCCGGCCTGGCTCTGCAGGACGGCCTGGTGAATCTCCTGCTGCGCGAGCTCGGCGCGACCAGCAGCGTCATGGCCGCGAGCGCGGGGGCCTCCCTGCCCCTGCTCTCGCACGCGCTGCTCGCCACCTGGCAGCACCGGGAGGGACAGATACTGACCCTGGCCGGGTACCACGCCACGGGTGGCATCGACCGTGCCATCGCCGCCAGCGCGGACGAGGCCCTCTCACGGCTCGACGACGACGGTGCCAGAACGGCACGGCGGATCCTGCTGAGGTTGGTGCATGTTCAGGAGGGGGCCGAGGACACCCGCCGGGTCGTCGCGCTGCCTGACCTGCTCCCACCGCCCGCCTCGGCCGGTCATCCGCCCGCCCGGCGAGCGCTGGACGAGTTCATCGCCGCGCGCCTGGTCACCGTCGACGAGAACACCGTCCAGATCGCCCATGAGGCCCTCATCCGCGCCTGGCCCCAGCTGGGGGCGTGGATCGGCGCCAACCGGTCGAACCTCATGATCCAGCAGCAGCTGGCGGAGGACTCCGCCGCCTGGGACCGGCACGGCCGCGACCCCTCGTACCTCTACACCGACACCCGCTTGGTCGCGGCGCGGACGATCACGGCCGAGCTGGAGCAGGGCGATCTCCGACCGCTGGAGACCGCCTTCCTGGACGCGAGCACCCGGCTGGGTCGCCGCCGTACGCGGATCACCCGCCAGGTGATCGCGGCGCTCACCCTGCTCCTGCTGGTCGCCATGGGGGCGGGAGGGACCGCCTTCCTGCAGCGCGGGACCGTCCAGGAACAACGCGACGACGTGACCTCGCAACGGACCGCCGACATCGGCAACCGGCTCACGGACAGGACGCTGGGCGCCCAGTTGAATCTCGCCGCCTACCGGGTCAGCGTGACCCCCGAATCGCGGGGAGCGCTGCTGTCGACCCTCTCGCGGGCCATGCCGACCAGGATCGTCGCCGATCACGCCCAAGCGTACGATGTCACGTTCGCCCCTCAGGGGGGAAGCGTCGCCGTGGCCTACGCGGACGGTGCGGTCGAGATGTGGGACATCTCCGACCGGAGCAGGCCGGGGAAGCTGGCGGAACTGAAGGTGGATTCCCACCCCGTGACCGGGGTCGCGTTCAGCCGGGACGGCCACCTGCTCGCCACGGCCTCCAGCGGTGGCGTGGCCCGGCTCTGGGACGTCACCGTTCCCGGGAGACCGAAGATGACGGCTGTTGTGGCCGGGCATCGGGAAACGGTCACCGGCATCGCTCTCAGTGCCGTCGGGACGATGGCCACCGCCTCGGAGGACGGGACGGCGAAGCTCTGGAATGTCTCGGACCCGGGGCGACCCGGGCTCCTCTCCACGCTGAAAGGCCACCGGGCCGGAGTGCGGGAAGTCGCCTTCAGCGCAGACGGGCGGATGCTGGCCACGGCCTCCAACGACACCACCATCCGGCTGTGGAACATCTCGGACGGCAAGCGGCCCAAGCACGTCTCCACGCTGAAGGGGCACGTCAACGCGGTGAGCGCCGTCTCCTTCAGCCCTGAAGGGAAAACCCTGGTCAGCGCCTCAGAAGACTGGGGCATGTCCCTGTGGGACGTGTCACGACCAGCTCGGCCGGCGAGGTTGAGTAGTTCCTATCCCGCGAAGGAGCGCCTCTACGGAGTCAAGTTCAGCCCGAACGGGTTCATGGTCGCCGCAGCCTCGGCTGACAACCTCGCCTACCTGTGGAACGTGGCCGACCCGAAGAAACCCTTGTTCCTCCTGGCACTGGGCAGTCACCTCGCGGAGGTTCAGCAGGTGGCTTTCAGCCCGGACGGACATACCCTGGCGACGGCCTCCTCGGACGGCGCAACCCGCCTGTGGAACATAGACGGCCCCGGGATCATCACATCCCTGCCCACACTCAGGGGGCACACCGACGCCGTCACGAGCCTGGCGCTCAGCGCCGACGGAAGGTTCGCCGTCACCGGGTCCGTCGACCGCACCGCTCGCCTATGGGACATCTCAAACTTCTCAAAGGCGACACTCCTGGCCAGCCTCCAGGAAGAGAACAACACCATCGAGGGGGTCGCGCTGAGCCGCGACGCGAAACTGCTGGCCACGGCGTGCGGCTGTGGGCTGGGGCGCCTGTGGGACATCGCGAATCCCGCGAAACCCCGGCTCCTGTCCACGCTCAGGAGCAATGCCGGCAGGGCCGACGCGGTGGCGTTCGCCCCGGACGGGAAACTGCTGGCCATGGCGTGCGGGTGCGGTTCCGTCCAGCTATGGGACCTGTCCACGCCGGCCAAGCCGAAACTGCTGTTCGACAGGCGTGTACACGGCGACGCCGCCTGGGACATCACCTTCAGTCCAGACGGGAGATACCTGGCCACCGCGTCCGCCGACAGGACCGTGACGATATGGAACGCCTCGGACCCAGGTAACCTCTCGATGCTCTCGAAGATCACCGCCCACTCCGTCGACGTCAACTCCGTGACCTTCAACTCCGACGGCACCCGCATGGCCACGGCGTCCAACGACGGAACCGCACGCGTATGGGATGTGTCCACCCCTTCCAAACCACGGCAGCTCTCCGAGGTGCGCGGCCACTCGGCGGCGGTGAAGTCGGTGGCGTTCAGCCCCGACGACCGGATGCTGGCGACCGCCTCCGCCGACCAGACGGTGCGCCTCTGGAAGGTGGACGACGTGACGGATCCGCGGCTCTGGGCGGTCCTGTCCGGCCACTGGGGAAAGGTGTCCAGCGTACTGTTCCATCCCAGGACCGGCACCCTTGCCACCACCTCGGCGGACATGACCGCCCAGTTCTGGAGCACCGACGTCACACTGGCCGAGAAGAGGATCTGCGCGGCCTCCGGCACACCCATCACCAGGAAGGAATGGAGCCAGTACCTTCCGGACAACTCCTACGCCTCGCCATGCGGGTGAGCCGCGGGATTTCAGCAGGCTGTGGGCGCGGCCTCCTGGAGCCGTGCGATGTGGCCGGCGTTCAGCTCCAGATGGGTGCCGGTGAAGCGGGTTCGCATGCGGCGGTCATGGGTGACGATTCACCTGCCGTTCTCCCTCGTCTCGCCACTTGCGAAAGCAGCGTGCAAGGGAAGGAGGTCCGGGCGTTTGGCCGTGCGGCCGTCGCCGGAGGAGCGGCCGCGCAGGCGCCTGCCGAGCCAGGGGCCGAGGAAGGAGGCGGCCCATCGTAGTTCGCCTGCCGCGGTGCGCCAGCCGGCGGGGACGGCCGCTCGCGGGTCGGCCAGCGGCTGGGTCCAGGAGTCGTCGCTACCGGGCAGGTCGAGGGCGTGGGCGACGGCGGCGGCGATCCGTTCGTGGCCGAGCGGGCTGGCGTGGAGCCGGTCCGGGCACCACAGCCGGGGGTCGGTGACCACCGGATGGTGGGAGGTCTCGGCGACGATGACGCGGTGCCGGTGTGCCGCCTGCCGGATGCGGTGGTTCAGGGCGGTGACGCGGGAGCTGATCGGGCGGGCGAGCGGGGTGATCCGTGCGACGTCGGGGAAGGTGAGGGTCGCGACGCGGGCACCTTGGGCGGTGAGCGCCGCGAACATCGCCTCCAGGTGGCCGGCGACCTCGTCGGCGTTGAATCGGGGCCGTAGCAGGTCGTTGACCCCGGCGACGACGGTGGCCAGGTCGGGGCGTAGCGCGAGGGCGGGTGCGAGCTGTTCCTGGTGAACCTGCGCGGCGAGGCGGCCGCGTACGGCCAGGTTGGCGTACTGGACGCCGGGGTCGTGCAGCGCGAGCCGCTCGGCGAGCCGGTCGGCCCACCCCCGCAGGCCCACGGTGTCGTCGCCGTCGCCGAGCCCTTCGGTCTGGCTGTCGCCCAGGGCGACGAAGCGCAGGTGGTCATCGCTCGGCATGGGCCGCCCGCCTCTCCCGCAGGATCGCCACGGCGCGTTCGCACCAGTCCCGGTTGCCCCGTTCGAAGTCCAGGCCGCGCAGGCAGGTCAGATAGGGCCCGATCCGCTCGCCGTGGCGCAGGAAGTCCTCCTCGCTGTGGTCGCCGCGTATCTTCCGCAACAGTACGTCGAACAGCGCGATCTTGGCCTCGGCGAAGGTGGCCCGTTCGGTGAGCTGCGCGATCAGTATCTCGGTGTCGACGTGGCCGGCGGCCTGGACCTTGACGAGCAGGTCGTCACGGATGAAGGAGGGCTTGGGGGTGCTCGCCGCGAACTGTTCCAGCTCGGCCAGTCCGGCGTCGGTGACCCGGAACAGACGCTTGTTGGGCCGGGTTTCCTGGACCACCTCACGGCCGGTGATCAGCTCTTCCTTCTCCAGCCTGGTCAGCTCGGCGTACAGCTGCTGTGGCAGCGCGTGCCAGAAGTTCGCCACCCCCAGGTCAAACGCCTTGGCCAACTGGTATCCGCTCAGCTCCTCGTCGAGAAGCGCCGCCAGCACGGCGTGACGCAAAGCCATCGGACCACCTCTTTTCCACCTCTGTCCACGGAACTCACGCCCATGGTAGTAAAGAAACTGACTAATCACATCCATGACTATCTGGGAGAAGCCATGGCCACCGCGGACCGCTTCCGCGCCGCTGTCGACAGCCGCGACCTCACCGCTCTGGACGACCTGTTCACCGAGGACGTCCGGCTCTACAGTCCGGTGAAGTTCAGTCCCTTCGAGGGCAGGCCGATGGTGTTGGGGCTCTTCGGGGTCCTCATGCGTACCTTCGAGGACTTCCGCTACATCGGGCACTTCGACGGCACCGCCGAGACCTGCGCCGACGGTACTGAGGCCCCGTCGGTGGTCCTGCTCTTCCGGGCCACCGTGAACGGCAGGCAGATTCACGGCATCGACCTGTTGCATCTCGACCACGAGGAGCGGATCAAGGAGTTCACCGTGATGGTCCGTCCGCAGTCCGCGGTGCACGCCCTGGGCGAGGCGGTCCTCGCCGGTCTGGTCGCCGACGGCCTCGTCCCGGCCCCGGCCGATCACTAGAAAGAGTCATGGCAGCACGGGCGGCCCGGCCTTCAGGCTGACCGGTGTGAGCCGCCCGGCTCTGCCGACGCGGCTGCCTCGGCAGAGCGCGAGTGACATGCTGACCGGAAACCCCAGGTCGAGCCGCTTGTCCATGACACCGAACAGGTCCCTTCCCTGATGACCGGCCCGGCGGCCGGGTCAGGTCAGGTCCGCGAAGGCCGATCGGTGTGATTGGTGGAGATCCATCGGCCCAGTGTCGCCTCAGCCGCTCCGTTGTCGACGGCCTCGGCGCAGCGTGCCATCCCCACGGCGAGCCGGTCGGCGAGGGGGGCCGTAGAAGGGGTGACCGTCACCAGGGCGGCCGCGGCGTTGAGGAGGACGACGTCGCGGATCGGTCCGCGTTCTCCGCCGAGTAGAGCCCGCAGGACGCGGGCGTTGCCGGCCGCGTCGCCGCCGCGCAGCGCCGAGGGTTCGGCACGCGGCACACCGAGGTCGCGAGGGTCGAGCAAGGTCTCGGTGACGTCGCCGTCGCACACCACCCAGACCTGTGATGTGGTCACAGTGGTGAGTTTGTCGAGTCCGTCGTGCCCCCGAACGACCAGAGCGGACAATCCGCGTGCGGCCAGGAGTTCAGCCACCACCGGCGTCATCCGCGGATCCGCCACGCCGACGACCTGGTGCCGGGGGTCGGCCGGATTGACCAACGGTCCCAGGATGTTGAACGCGGTCGGCACGGCCAGCTCCCGGCGTACCGCGGCGACACGGCGCAGGGCGGGGTTGAAGTTCGGGGCGAACAGGAAGGTGATGCCCGCTTCGGCGGCTTCCCGTGCGGCCTGCTCCGGGGTCGAGCCCAGGGACACGCCGAGGTGTTCGATCAGGTCGGCGGCCCCACCGGTGGACGAGGACGCGGCCCGGCCGCCGTGCTTGACCACGGTCACCCCGGTCGAGGCCGCGACGATGGCGGTCCGAGGTTCGTTCCGCCCGTTGTCGGTGGGCCGCTCTACCGTGAGTGGGCACAGAAACCCAGCGCGAGTAAGGGGAGACCATGACCACCCTCGAGAACCGGCCGAACACTGCACTTCTCGTCGTCGACGTGCAGAACGGTGTCGTCGTGGGAGCTCACGAGCGCGACGCGGTCGTCGCGAACGTTGGCGGCCTTGTCGAGAGGGCACGGCGGGAACGGGTTCCCGTTGTCTGGATCCAGCACTCCGACGAGCAGCTCGCGAGAGGGAGCGACGACTGGCGGATCGTCCCCGAGCTGACTCCGGGCGACGCCGAGCCGCTTGTCGAGAAGAACTACGGCGACTCCTTCGAAGACACCGCTCTGGAGACCGTGCTGTCGGGCCTTGGCGTCGGGCGGCTCGTCGTCGTCGGCGCACAGACCGATTGGTGCATCCGCTCGACGCTCCATGGCGCGTTCGTCAGGGGATACGACACGACCCTTGTCGGCGACGCCCACACGACGGAGGACCAGACGGCATGGGGGGCGCCGCAGCCGGACCGGGTCATCGCGCACACGAACCTGTACTGGGCCAACCAGACGGCGCCGGGGCGGACGGCCGGGACGGTCGAGACCAAGGATGTCGACTTCGGCGGCACCTCCTGAAACCTGTGCGACACGGACCGGGGCCGTCCGCGGGCTGAGCGGTCAGGACTCGGACAACATTGCCGGGCCGATGGATCGGCCGGGGCCTGCCGGCTGATGCGGAGCTGCTCGACATGGCGCCGGAGTCGGCCCCTGCGGTGGAGGACGCTCAGAGACACTCCGGTTCGGGCGGCCAGGTCGCGGATGGTGATCTGTTCACCGTTCTTGGCCATCTCGGTCCGGGAGTGTCACCGGCTCCGGCGGACGTCCCAGATGAGCAGGTACAGAACAGCGGCGACGATCGCCCACGCCACGAGCGCGACCCCCATCGCCACGAGCGTGGGGATCCGGGTGGCGAGCGCCCAGACGCACAAGGCGAAAGCGATCATGCCGACCGCGCCAAGCACTGCGCCACGGGCGTCATTGGAGGCCGGAATCCGGCTGTGCTCCTCGTCCTGGATCAGGGTGAGGGTGGCGGCCAGAACAGCTGGAAAGGCGAGGAAGACCCCGCCCGTGACCGACCCCCAGCGGTTTCCCACCAAGCCGGCGGCCATGGAGACGACCGCCCCGAAGGCGAAACGCAGTGCCATCCCCGGCAGCGTGACCTTGCGCAGCTTGGAAGGCTGGATGCGCATCTTGCGCGGGGCGCTCATGCGATCAGCAGCCAGCCCGCCGCCGCGACGACCATCCATACCGCGATCGCGGCCGCCGAGCCGGCGAGGGCTCCCAGACGCCGCACCAGGGGCACCGCCGAGGCGCAGTACGCCACCAGCGCCACCGATCCGACGATCATCCCCAGCGCGGAGTCCGCGACCTGCCGGCTGCCCATGAACAGCAGGGTCACGGTCATCCCTGCCAGGGCGACGGCCGGCCCCGCGGCGAAGATGCCGGCGAACCGCTTCGGGCTCACCATCTCGCCGATCAAGGCGAAGGTCATGACGAGCAGGCCGCCGGACAGCCCGCGCAGGGCGATCGTCCACACCTGGCTCATATGTGCTCGCCCCCTCACACCGGGATCTCCGACGGAACGGTTTCCCACGTCATCACGTTGCCCCATGGTCGCGGCCGCTGACCAGGACCAACACCCCTCGTGTGCATCTGGTGACAGCGTCGTTGACGGCAGGCCAAGACGGCGCCGCTTTCGTCGTGGCGGTCGCGCCCGATTCTGCCGGCGGGTGTCTCCAAGTCCGGCGCGAAGGCATGATCGTTATTGTCAGGCAAAGGGGGTTCCCGGTGCGGGAAGAGCGGCCGGCCCGGTTCGAGGAGCTCGGGGTGCTGTTCGGCTCACGCCGGTGGCAGGACCTGGTAGCCATCAGAAAGGCCGGCCCCGAGGTCGTCGTGGACCCGGACAAGCTCCACGACGAGCTGTACCGGGCCGAGCCGGGGTCCCGGCAGCAATGCGGGAATTTCCCATGTAGATACCGTTGACCTGCGGCGATGTACGGTTCTGTGGACGAGCTCTCGATTCGCTCCCGCTGACGGGACTACGGGTTGCGGATGAGGTCCAGCAGCGCCGCGTGGGTCTCCGGGTCGGCCGCGACGATGAGCCCGCCCGCGCCGGTATGCGGCGGCCGGCCGTCGAGGCCGGTCAGCACACAGCCGGCGGCCCGGCACAACGCGATCCCGGCGGCGAAGTGCACGCTGTCGTGGAGCCGGCCGTCGGTGACGTATGCGGCTCGCCGACCGGCGGCGACCCAGGCCACCGCCAGGGTGGTGGAGACGACGCGCGGGCGGAACCGCTCGGTGAACCCCGGATCGGCGAGCAGGGCGGCGGCACGGAAGGCGGGTGAGTTCGGGAACGGCGGGTCGAGGTTGACGTCCACCAGCCGCGAATCCGGCGACGGCTTGAGCGGCTCGTCCAGGTCGCCACGGCGGACGTAGGCGCGGACGCCATCGGTCCAGAACACTTCGTCGGCGAACGGGTCGGCCGAGGCCGCCACCGTGATGTCCGGGCCCACACGCAGGGCGACGTTCACCGCCGCCAGCATGGTGTGCACGGCGTAGTTCAGCGTGCCGCACAGAGGGTCGACCAGCCACATGCGCTCCGCCCCCGCCGGGCCCGAAGGCCCGCACTCCTCGCCGGTCACGGCATCACCGGGCCGGGCGGTGCGAATGACATCAAGGATGGCCTGCTCCGCTTCCACGTCGGCGGCCGTGGCGAAGTCACCACCGGATTTCTCCAGGCGCGTCAGCGGCGCGCCGAACATGGTGCGCACGACGGCTGCTCCCGCCTGCGCCGCCGTACGGGCCAGCTCGACGTCAGTGATCGGCATGAACCGCAGGATAGATCAGGCGGGGTCGGCCGCTTGACACCGGTGCACAGTGCGGCGGAAGGCCGCGAGCTCGTCGTAGACCTTGCGGCCCTGCAGGCAGCCGAGCATCCGGTACTCGACGATGGCGGCCTTGATGACGCGGTTGCGTACCGTCCCTGTCAGGTGTCGATCGGGGCCGTCGCTTCTGTGGCGGCTTGCCGGAGTGCGTGGCGGCATGCCTTGATGGCGGGGTGCCGGCTGCGGCCTCGGCGTACCGCGGTGAAGATGCGGCGTGTCCGCTGGCCGCGGGGAAGTTGCCGCAGTGTGACGGTCGGGGACTGTCCGATCCATACGAGGTCGGGAAGCAGTGCGACGGCGTGGCCCTGTTCGACGAGGCGAAGGTGGATCAGGAGGTCGGTGGTCTCGAACCGTACGTCGGGTTCGAAGCCGGCGTTCCGGCACAGGGTCATGGCCCAGTGGCGGGCTGCCGTACCCTCGGGTTCCATGGCCCAGGGACGGTCGGCGAGTGAGCGCAGCGACGCCGTGGGGCCGTCCGCGTCATCGGCCGGTTCGGGCAGCGCGAGACGGAGGAAGTCGTCGAGCAGGTCCTCCTGTTCCAGTTCGGCGGGCCGGGGGTTGGGATTGCCCGGGTACTCCTCGGCGATGACCAGGTCGAAGTCGCGGGCCTGAAGTGCGGGCAGGGCCGTTTCCGGCGGCATCTGTGTGACGTGGGTCCGAAGGCCGGGGTGAAGATCGCGCAGGATGTTCAGTGCGCTGGGTATCAGGGCGAGGGTGGCGGTCTGGAACGAGGCGACGCGCAGGGTCCCGGTCAGTTCGGTCAGGGAGGCGGCGATGTCCGCCTCGGCGCGCTCCAGGCGTTTCAGCACCGCTTCGGTATGGGCGACGAGGATCTCCGCCTGCTCGGTCAGCCGCACGCGTCGCCCGATCGGCTCCAGTAGCCGGACGCCGGCCTCCGCCTCCAGTTGGGAGAGCTGCTGGGAGACGGAGGAAGGGCTGTAGGAGAGGGCGGCGGCGACGGCCGCGAGGGTGCCACGGTGCTTGAGTTCGCGCAGCAGGCGTAGTCGATGCAGGTCGAACATCGGCGGACCGTTCTCTTCGTCGTCGCGGCGAGCTTTTGATCGGTTGGTTTCTCTGATGAATATAGGTCGGAAACATTCGCTGGACCGATTGGAGTGTGTGCCGCACGCTGGCTGAGATGCCTGAGATCGCTTCTTCCGTCCGTACGCTGCCGTGGTTCGCGCGGCCCGCCGCCAGGTTCTGGACCTGTGCGCCCGCCCCCGCCGAGGTGCGGGAGTTCCATGCCTCCCTGTTCGAGTACGCCCCTACCGCGCTGGTCGAACTTCCCTGGCTTGCCGTCGAGCTGGGGGTCGGGCGGGTCTTCGTCAAGGATGAGTCGTCTCGTCTGGGGCTTCCCGCTTTCAAGGTGCTGGGCGCATCCTGGGCGGTGCACCGTGCCCTTGCCGAGCGGGCGGGGCGCGGTGGGGCGGGTCCGGTCACCTTGGTGACCGCCACCGACGGCAACCATGGCCGCGCTGTGGCTCATATGGCACGTCTGCTCGGCCAGCGCGCCCGCGTTTTCATCCCGTGGGGTGTTCATCCGAGGGCTGTGGCGGCCATCGCCGCCGAGCAGGCCGAGATCATTCAGGTCGCGGGCCCGTATGACGAGGCGGTGCGCCGGGCGGCCGGGGCGGCCGCCGCGTTGGATACGGTTCTGGTCCAGGACACCGCCTGGCCGGGCTATGAGCAGATCCCCGGTTGGATCGTCGAGGGCTATTCCACCCTCTGTGCCGAAATCGACGAGCAGTTGACGGCGGCTGGAGCCGGGATGCCCGATCTTGTCGCCATCCCGGTGGGCGTGGGCTCGCTGGCCCAGGCCGTCGTCACCCACTACCGCAGTCGTCCGCCGGGGCCGGCCCCGGCCCCGGCGCTGTTGTCGGTGGAACCTGTGGCCGCCCCCTGTGTCATCGAGAGCCTCGTGCGTGGCGAACCGGTCAGCGTTACCACCGGTGAGACCATCATGGCCGGTCTGAACTGCGGCACACCCTCCACTATCGCCTGGCCTTACCTGCGGGGTGGGCTGGATGCCGCCGTTGCCGTCGCCGATGCCGACAGCGCCCGCGCGGCCGGTGACCTCGCCGCCCTCGGTGTTTCCTGTGGCCCCTGCGGTGCGGCCTCGCTCGCCGGCGTCCGCGCTGTGCTCACCGGCGACGGCGCCGGCGAGCGCCGTACCACGCTGGGGCTTGGTCCTGCCTCGACGGTGGTGTTGCTGTGCACCGAGGGCAGTGCGGCCAATCCGCATGCCACTCCGGATGTCTGAACTCATCTGTTTTGGCCTGTCGGGCTGGTCCGCATATGTCGACGCAGGCCCTTCCCGGCTTCGAGACGGCGACCGTTCGGGGCTTCCGAAGCGTACTGCTCAGAATTTTTCGCCGGACGAGGTGAAACGAGTGGTGCACGGTGCTCGAAGGTAGATCGTCTCGCACTCCTTACCGTCTCGCCCGTTCCCGTGCCAGGGAGGCGACAGTGCTGTGGAAGGTCCGCATGCTCCACGAAACTCCCGCGGTTCCCGATACGTCAGACCCGGCTGCCCTCCTCGCCGGGCTCATCGCCATCGACTCCGTCAACCCCGAACTGGTGCCCGGCGGTGTGGGCGAGACGGTCATCGCCGATTTCTGCGGTGAATGGTTGGCCACCCGTGGCTTCGAGGTGCACCGCCTGGAGAAGCGTGCCGGCCGTCCCTCGCTGGTCGCGATCGCTCGTGGCACCGGAGGTGGACGGTCGCTGATGCTCAATGGCCATCTCGACACCGTCGGCCTGGCCGGCTACGAGGGCGACCCGCTCGAACCGCGGATCCGTGACGGAAAGATGTTCGGCCGCGGGGCCTTCGACATGAAGAGCGGTATCGCGGCCATGATGATCGCCGCCGCGCGTGCCACGGCCCGGGGGCGCCTCCGGGGAGATGTCATCCTCGCCTGCGTCGCCGACGAGGAGCACGGCAGTCTGGGCACCGAAGAGGTCCTGGAGTCCTTCAGCGCCGACGCGGCGATCGTCACCGAGCCGAGTCATCTCGAAGTGACCCTCGCGCACAAGGGTTTCGCCTGGTTCGAGGTGGAGATCGAGGGGCGAGCGGCTCACGGGTCCCGTCCTGAGCTGGGCATCGACGCCATCGTCAAGGCCGGTCACTTCCTCGTCGCGCTGGAGGAGCTGGGGTGGCGCCTCGCCCAGGGACCGGCGCACCCGCTTCTGGGGACGGGGACGGTGCACGCCTCCGTTATCCAGGGTGGGGAGGAGCCGTCCACTTACCCGGCGCGCTGCCGCGTCACGCTGGAGCGCCGCACCGTACCCGGCGAGAACGCCGACATCGTGGAACGGGAGCTGACCGCGGTCCTCGACCACTTGGCCGCCGTGGTCCCGGACTTCCGCTACCGGCTGTCCCGCGGTCTGTGCCGCCGGCCCTTCGAGGCCGACCCGCAGGCCGCGATCGTACGCACCCTCACGCGCCACGCGACAAGGGCCCTCGGTCATCCGCCTGTGGTGCGAGCCGAGTCGTTCTGGACCGACTGTGCGCTGCTGGATCGGGCCGGCATTCCCTGCCTGCTCTTCGGCGTCGACGGCGGGGGTGCCCACGCGGCCACCGAGTGGGTCGACATCGCCTCCCTGCACCGAGCGGCCGAGATCCTCACCGACACCGTCGCGGACTTCTGTTCCTGAGCCTTCGGCCGGACCTGCCCGAGGAACTGCGCACTCGGGTCCGTGTGACAGGCCCCCAAGACATCCCAGCAGCTTAAGTGTCAAGCGGCTGCCCCATGCCCGCGGCCTATCGGCCGGGTGTGACACCGAGCCGTGTCACTCCGGTGCCCGGGGAAACTCCGAACAGCGGAAGGAGCCGAGCTCGGCACCGCCGCGCTGGATGGTGACCGTGACCGCGTCGGGGTCGAGGTTCGAGCGCGTGGCCACGGCGCTCGCCGCCGTGCAGGTGAGTTGCCCCAGCCACAGATTCTGGTCACGTGGCCGGACCTGCGCGGCCTCCCGGGGGGCGAGGCTGGGGACGGGGACGGGGATGGGGGCGGCGAGGAAGATGCGGACCATGGCAGCGTCGGAGGTGACCTTGCTCGGTGTGTCCGTGCCGGGTGCGAGCTCGGTGCGCACCCCCCGCCGCCGCTCCTCGGAGCTGGGCCCCGCCAGCAGCAGGTCCAGCGTCTCCCGCAGCGGGGGCCACGGCAGGGGCCGGCTCACAGCGCGCAGCCGCGCGCCCGACACGAAGTAGAGCCGGGTGCTGGGCTGAAAGCCCACGGCGGGTTCGCCCCCGTCCATCACGCGGGTCGGGCTGATGCCGCATCCGGACACGACGGAGGCGAGCACCAGCGCGCACGCCATCATGCGGGTGTTCATCTCGGCTCCGGGTGGCGGGGAAGGGTGAGGCGGAACAGGGCGCCGCCGCCGAGCGGGTTGGCCACGCCGATGGACCCGCCGTGCAGGCGCGCGTTCTCCAGAGCGATGGAAAGGCCGAGCCCGCTTCCGTCGGACCTCGTCCGGGCCGCGTCGGCCTTGGAGAAGCGGTCGAAGACATGCGGAAGGAGGTCCGGGTCCACCCCCTGGCCGGCGTCCTGGACCTCGATGAGGACGTGGCCCGTGTCCCGCGGGCCGTCCGCGCGCAGTCGTACGGTGACCGGGGGAGCACCGTGCCGGAGGGCGTTGCCGACGAGGTTGGCCACGATCACGTCGAACCGGCGGGGGTCCATGCGGATCCGCACGCCAGGGGGCAGGTCCAGGACGACGCGCGCGTGCCAGCCGCGGGTGCGCAGGCAGGCGCGGATCGCGTCCGCCACATCGACGTCGTCCAGGATGAGGTGCGCTGCCCCCGCGTCGAACCGGGAGATCTCCATGAGGTCTTCCACGAGCCGGACCAGCCTGCCCACCTCCAGGTTCAGCAGCCGGGCCGCCTGTGCCAGGTTGCCTTCAAGGCGACCGGCCTCCTCCTCGAACATCTCCGCCATCGCCAGGATGGACGCGAGCGGGGTGCGCAGCTCGTGGGACACGTCGGCGACGAACCGGCGGGCCCTGACCTCCATCTCGCGCAGCTCCGACACGTTGGTCTCCAGGGCGGCGGCCGTGGCGTTGAAGGTCTTCACCAGCCGGGCCAGTTCGTCGCCGCCGGTCGCCTTCAGCCGCGTGTCCAGCTCGCCGGCGCCGAGCCTGCGCGCCGCCCGGTCCAGCTCGCGTACCGGACGCAGCACGCCCCCGGCCGCCAGCAGGGCGAACAGCACGGCCAGCGCCACGACCGGGAGCACGCCGTTCCACGCGGCGGCGACCAGCGCGTCCTGGTCCGCGGCCTCCTTGCCGAGCGGGGCGACGAGGTAGACCTCGACTCCCGAGGGGGTCCGCTGCCGGCCCAGCAGCACGGGCGTGCCCACGACGAGGTAGGGGGTATCGGCGGAGACGACGCGCTGGTAGGCCAGGCGCCGCCCGCCGGCGACGCTGCGGCGCAGCGCGGACGTGATCGGGCCGGTGCCGTCCCCGGAGGCGATCAGGCCCGAATCCTCGTAGGCGGCGGCGCCGGTCGCCTCCAGAAACGCGGGCGCCACACCGTTGGCGAGCCGTTGCAGTGCAGCCCGGTCGGGAGGGTGTTGCATGTTCTCGGTCAGCGTCGCGACGCGCAGCCGGAACTCGTTGACGACCGACCACTCCGTACGCGACAGCATGAGGTCGCGTGCCTGGTGGTAGACGAGTCCGGCGGCGGTCAGCGCGCTCAGCCCGGCGAGCAGCACGAAGACGACCACCAGCCGGGCCCGGAGCCCGCGCGCCCCCAGCGGGAGCCGCGGCCTCCATCTGCCTCTGGCCGCGACTGTCACAGAGGGCCGAACCGGTACCCGAACCCGCGCACGGTCTGGACGTATCGGGGCTTCGACGGGACATCCTCGATCTTCGTGCGCAGCCGTTGCACGCACGCGTCGACCAGCCGGGAGTCACCCAGGAAGTCGAGGTCCCAGACCGACTCCAGAAGCTGCTGGCGGCTGAACACCTGGCCGGCCGCCGCGGACAGTTCCAGCAGCAGCCGCAGTTCCAGCGGCGGCAGCGTGATCTGGACGCCCGCCTTGGACACCGTGAGCGAGCCGCGGTCGATCGCCAGGTCGCCGTGGGCCTCTGCCCCGGCCCCGGCCCCGGCCGCGGCGGCCGGGCCCCCACGCCGCAGCACCGCGCGGATCCGCGCCTCCAGCACCCGCGGACGTACCGGCTTGACCACGTAGTCGTCGGCGCCCGCCTCCAGGCCGCTGACGACATCGAGGTCGTCGCCGCGGGCGGTGAGCATGACGATGGGCGTGGGGCCGCCCGCCCGGATACGGCGGCACACCTCGAAGCCGTCCAGGCCGGGAAGCATCAGGTCGAGCACGACGATGTCGGCGGGTGTGACCCGCAGTCGCCGCAGCCCTTCCTCGCCCGTGCCGGCGGCGTCGACATCGTGGCCATGGCGGCTGAGCGAGAGGCGCAACCCCTCGCGCACGGACGGGTCGTCTTCGATCAGCATCACTCTGGCCACCGTCTAAGTATCCGGCTTGATCACCCCGTTTCCCGATGATGGCGACATTCATTACACGCTCATGACATTTCAGTCATGGCCCGCGGACATCGCGCTGCCAGCATCTGAGCCGCTCTTCATCGAACCGTCACCTAGGAGGATGTATGCGATTCGCTCGGAACGCCCTGGCCGCGGCGGGGCTCGCCATCGCCCTGCTGCACGTCGCGGCGCCGGCTGCGGCGGCCGCGACGCCCAGCCCCGTGCCGTCACCGGCTCAGCTCCGTCCCGCGGAGCAGGAGCCCCCCTTGGTGCCGGAGGGGGCTCCGGAGACCGGGGGTGGTCCCAGCGGCAGTGTTCTCGTCCCGGTTGGCGGGGTCCTTCTCGTAGCGGGGGCCGGGACGGGCCTGCTGGCACTGCGCCGCCGTAAGCACACCCAGGTCTGAGATGCCGGATGCGACACGGGGCGGCCACCGGGCCCTCGGCCTGGTGGCCGCCGCCCTCGCGGTCACCGGCGCCGTGTTCCTGGGCAGCACGCTGCTTCCCCGGCAGACCCCTCCGGTCCCACCCCCCGCGCAGGCCCTGGCAACCGCTTCCCCGGTCGCTTCCTCGCGGCCCGCTCCCGTCCTGCCCCGATCCGAACCGCGCCACCTGGACGTGCCGAGGATCGGCGTGCACGTCCCTCTCTCCCGGCTCAGCCTCAACGCCGACGGCACCGTGCAGGTACCGCCGGTGGACCGGCCCGAGCAGGCCGGCTGGTACGCGCGCGGCTACACGCCCGGGGAGCGCGGGGCGTCGGTGATCCTCGGGCACGTCGACGGCGGAGGACGCAAGGGCGTCTTCTACGATCTCGGACGGATGCGCCGGGGTGACAGCATCTCGGTCACCCGCGCGGACGGCTCGGCCGTGACCTTCGTGGTGCAGTCGGTGGAACAGGTCGCCAAGAGCCGTTTCCCCTCTCAGCGCGTGTACGGTCCGCTCGATCACGCCGGCCTGCGCCTGGTGACCTGCGGCGGCGGCTTCGACCGTCGGACCGGCCACTACACCGACAACATCATCGTCTACGCGCGCCTCACCTGACCGGCCCACCTGCCTGGTCTCCGCACACGTCAGGCGAGCCGGGCCCAGTGGCGGTTCAGGCCTCGTGGTCGCGGTCGGCGAACATGTCCAGCAGGACGCACACCGGCATATCGGATTCTGCCGGGGAAGTGGCGCTCGGGGTTGATGCTGTAGCTGTTGGGCCGCCCGACGCGGTGCCGGGTCACGTATCCCGCCTCATGCAGGTCGGACACGATGTCCTGCACGGCGCGCTCGGTGATCCCGAAAGATCTATGCCGAGGGCGGTGGTGTGGGCGAGGACCAGGGCGGCGGCATGAGCACCATCAGCGCTGCGAGCACCTTGTAGAGGGTGGCGCTGCGCATCTTCACCGCCCAGGATGGGGGCCGAGGAGGATCCGGGCAGGATTGAACGTTAAGGCGAAATGGCCGCTATGTTGGATGCTGAGATCAGATTCGGAACATGGACAGGGGAGCCGTGCAGAGGGTCTGCTCGGCGCCGAACTCCTCGAACGTGCCGACGGGGCGGAAGCCAAGGCGGGCGGCGAGTTTCAGAGATCGCTTGTTCGCGGTCTGGGTCACGAGCAAGACCGGCTGGTCGGGGAGTTCGTCAGCCGCAGCGCGCAACGCGGCCGTTGCGGCCTCGAATGCGAACCCCGCGCCCCATGCACTGCGCCGCAGCACATAGCCCAGTTCCAGTTCCTCACCATCCTCGGTGACATGCCCGGGCTGATCGGTCGACCGGCGGGCGAGCATCAATGTCCCGATAAGTCGGTTCGTCGTGTTGTCCGCGATGACATAATTGCCGGGCCTGGATGTCGCGTTGGCGATCGCCGCGTCGAAGCGCTGCTCGACGTCACTCCGAGGCTGGGGGCCACCGATGTATGCCTGAACCTCGGGATCGGTATAGAGCTCGATGAATCCTTCACGGTCGGCATCGTGCAACGCTCCGCGAAGCAGGAGTCGTTCCGAAGGGACCTCCGTGGCAGACAGCATGCGCAATTGGCTCATAGGCCCGTGATCCTAGAACACGGGACCCTTGTTCGAGCGGTACACGGTCTGGACCGGTGGTAGAACGGGGCCGAACACGCTGGGGTTGATTGCTTTGAGTGTGCCGTCGGGATATCGGAGGCGCAGTTCGTACAGCATGCTGTTGCCCGGCACGCCGGCCAGGAAATTCGAGTGCGTTGACGAGGCCGTGGACCTTGTAGATTGCCTCCGTTACTCACCGTAAAGAGATCTCTCGTGGCCTTCATGCCTTGTCATGGCGGTGCGCGCAGCCGCCGAGGCTTATGATCGCTCTTGCACGGCTCTCGTCACCTCACCCCTTCCTTCGGAGTTCGAGCACATGGCTGATCCTCTGATCCCCTGGCGCGGCGACCTGGCCGCGAAGATCCAGCCGCAGATTCCGCACGCGGCGCGGATCTGGAATTACTGGATGGGCGGCAAGGACAACTTCGAGGCGGACAGGACGGCTGGCGACGCGGTCGCCGCGGTCTACCCCGAGATCGTGACGATGGCGGCGCAGTCGCGGAAGTTCCTCATCCGGGTGGTGCGTCACCTGGCCGCGGAGGCGGGAATCGACCAGTTCCTCGACATCGGCACCGGCTTGCCGACGATGCAGAACACCCACGAGGTGGCTCAGCAGGTCATGCCGCATGCGCGGATCGTCTACGTCGACAACGACCCCATGGTGCTGGTGCACGCCAGGGCGCTGCTGAGCAACACCACTCCGCAGGGTGTGACCGCCTATGTTGACGGTGACTATCACGAGCCCGAGTTGATCGTGGGGGACGCCCGCAACGTCCTGGACTTCACCCGGCCGATCGCCGTGATGTTCATGGGCGTCCTCGGCTATGTGGAGGACTTCGCGGTGATGCGCTCCATTGTCTCGCGCGTCATGGATGCCGTGCCCTCCGGCAGCTACCTGGTGCTCTGGGACGGGACCGACACGGGCGAGACGGTCAACGAGGGCAGTGAGAAGCTTGCGGAGAGCGGAGCCGTGCCGTACCATCTGCGTCGGCTCGACCAGCTGGCCGAGTGCTTCGCGGATATGGAGCTGGTCGAGCCGGGGCTGGTGCCCATCACACGCTGGCGGCCCGACACCGACGACGCGCCCTGGATCGACGCGCACGGGGCTGTGGCGCGCAAGCCGTAGCCCGCTGTTCTGGGCCCCCACTCAGGTCTTTACCAGTCCCGAAGGCCCATCCTGCCGCGTCGTCCTAGGCCCGCCGCGGTGCGTCGACCCGGCGGCACGGCCCGGTCGACGCACCGCACCCGGCGGGCCCAGCGGGGGCCGCTCCATCTGCACTCAGTTGCAACTGGTCTTCAAGGGTCCGCACCCAGAATTTCGATCATGTCGAAGACGACGCGGGGCGACATTAGGAGACAACGTCGGCGAGAGGCCGCCCAGGCGCGCGAGAGGCGAGTCCACGAAGCGGCGCGGGCAGACAACAAAGGGAGCTTCTTCGGTGTGCTCCTGGTGCTCCTGCTGCTGTTCGGGTTTCCGATCCTCGTCTTTTCCATCGCCCTGCCCGACCTACAGACGGCGCTCGGCATGAGGGGTACGCCCGGGACCGCGACTGTGCTGTCCTGCGAGGCACACGGAAGTGGACGCAATAGCAGACGCGCTTGCCAGGCGCGGTTCGTGTTCAAAGACTTGGCGACGCCGCCGGTCGTCCTCCCGACCGTGGCGGATGTGGAGGTGGGTGAGACGTTCCCGGCCGCGATCAACTCCGAGGGGGACCTCGTCCTGCCCACGGGGGCGCGGGGCGTGTGGAGGTGGGTTCCGCCGGCAGTCGCCATCTTTGTCATACCGGCCGTCCTGCTGATCATTTTCGGTTTTTTTGTGGAGCGTTCCTGGGGGCTGGGGATCGGCGGGATCGCGCTGGCGCTGGCGACGGCCGCAGCCATGATCGCAGGACTCGTACTCGGCGGATGAAACGGAGGATGAATCGGAGTGCCGTCAAGAACTCCGGGGTTGGCCCTCCGCTCCCGAACGTGTCCCCAGACATCCGAGCACGTTGTGGTGTCAAGCAGCGGCTACCAGATGAGGTGGAAAGGCGATGGACTCGTCGTAGGTTCGGCGCGTTTCAAGGCAGTGGTGGAGGCAGCCGATCAGGCGGTCGAACAGGTGCCGCGGAGCTGCGGTGTGGGCGTCGCCGGCTTCTTTGCGGCGGTCGTAGTGCGCCCGAGCTCCCGGTGGATATCGGCCAGGATCAACGCGTCCTGCTCGTCGGACTTCTTGCGCGCGACTCCTTGTCGGTCTCGATAGCGCGAGACCGCGTACGGGTTGATGGCGAACACCTGTCGTCCGGTCGCGCGTAGACAGGCCACCAGTAGGCCATGCGGCTTCTCGATCGCGACCGGAATCGGGTCGCCCGAGTGGTCACCGACGCCGGCCGGCAACTCCGGCAACGCCTGCAGACCGTCGACGTCGTTGCTGATGCGAGCCTTTGTCATCCGGGCACCGGTGTCGTCGACGATGGCGATGCCGTGGTGGTGTTCGGCCCGGTCGATCCCGCAAAACAGCTTCGTCGATGTTTCTCCCAGGACAAGCAGTCGGTCATCGGTGCAGTTCACAACCACAGCGAAGACGCGCGGCCCGCTAATCGAAGGACTCGCCGGTCCGACATCCGATCAGCCGTTCGCGACCCCGGCGATCCACAGGGACTCCTTCTGCCGCAAGAGCTCTCGGGCTCGGCCGCGTTTGGGAGGTCGGCCCCGCAGACGGGCTCGAACCACGAACACCACGCTCGTCGAAAAGCCGTAGCCATGACGGGAGAACGCCAGGAGGGCCGGTCTGGGGTCAGGTCTTGAAGACCCTCCCAAAAGTCAGGCTCATCAGCCCGGCATTCATCAGTCGCGACTACGGCCGATCGGTAGACAAAGCAGGCACCGGCCGGGGCCTGCGCCGCCGATCCGGGGGCCTGATGGTGACGGGTTTCTCGGCCAGCCGCCGATGCCAATGTTCAGATACATAGCTATTTGTCGACCTTGTGACCTATTTGGTCCCGTCTCGTAATAGATGACCAGAATGAGCCGATAGTTTCGCTTCCCTTCAGTCCCTTCATGCACACCGTTCACTCGCCCGCTCCAGTGTGTCCGCCCGAAGGGCAAACCGCTCGATCGGTGCTTGTCGGAATAGAAGGGACTGCACCTGATGCAGCCAATGGCAGCGCGAAAGTTACTGGGGGGCCTGGGGAGCCGACGGCGTTTCGCCGCAGCCGGCGCGATCGCGGTGCTGCTGGTGAGCAGCCTTGTGACGGCGGCCTACGCCGACCCGGGACCGGGGGAACAGAATCGGGGACGGCCCAGCCCGACGCCGACGAGCTCGCAGATCCCTCCGACGCTCACCCCCGCCAACGGTTCGTACCTCGTGGGCACGGCGAAGGTCGCGGCGGTCCCGGCCGCGGCCGGTGACAGTGTCACGAAACTCGCCATCGACGACACCGCACTCGACGCCACCCGGACGGTGGGCGTCTCCAAGCTCAGCTTCGACGTCGGCTCGAACTCGACGGAGGCGCAGTACCACAGCTACGTGCTCGTCAACGGCGGGTACCGCAGCGACATCGGCGACCATGTGAACGAGCGGGCGACCATCGAGATCCCGAACGAGCACCTCGTCAAGGGAGAGAACACCGTCGAGATCGTCGTCGGTACGATCCAGTCCTCATGCGGCCTCAACTACGACGACTTCGTGCTGTCCGATGTGGGCCTCGAACTGCTCGGTGAGGTCGCGGACGGCGAGGAGAACCCCTATACCCTCTCCTTCGGCGACGGCAGCTGCGGCACGAACTCCTCGCTGCTGAAGCGCGCCACGCTCAAGTTCTTCGTCCAGTCCGACCCGCAGGGCACCACGGGTCTCACCGCGGACGTGGACACGACGAAGCTGGCCAACGGCGAGCACGTCATCACCGCCACGACCGCGGCCGGGGCGACCGTCAAGAACACCGTGACCGTGAACAACGCTCCGGCCGGGGCACCGTGGTTGCTGCCCGTGGACGGCACGCTCGTGGCGGGCACCAAGCCGGTCTTCGCGACGATCCCGGCCGGCGGCGAGGGCGGCGTCGCCTCCCTGACCGTCGACGGCGACAGGCCTGCCACGAAGGCCACGCTCGGCAACGGCGCCGCGAAGTTCAGCTTCGACGTGGGATCGGACTCGATCGACGACAAGTTCGACAACTTCCTGCTCGTCAACGGCAAACGCATCGACCTGGGCGGCTCCTGGGTGAGCCGGCGCGTGACCATCGCGGTTCCGGCCCGGTTCCTGGTGCCCGGCGACAACACGATCAAGGTCGTCACCGGTGACTTCAAGGAGTCCTGCGGCAACAACCGCGACGATTTCACGATCGCCAACCTGGACCTCGCCCTTGACGGTGCCACCGTGACCGGCCAGGACGTCAAGCCGTCGTACGACATGGGCGACGGCGACTGCGGCAGCAGCCAGACCCTCCTTCGCGAGGTCGAGTTGCGCTACACGATCGACGCCCCGGCGGTGAACGTCATCGAGACGCTCGGCTCGGGTAACGCCACCCTCAGCTTCAACGTGGGCAGCAACTCGATCGAGGCGCGCTACCAGAACTTCGTCCTCGTCAACGGCCAGAAGGTCGTACTCGACGGCGACTTCGTGAGCCGGCGCGTCGACCTCACGATTCCGAACGAGTACCTCGTGCCCGGCTGGAACACGATCGACTTCGTGACCGGTACCTTCCCGACGTCGTGTGGCAACAACCGCGACGACTTCGCGATCTCGAACATCGTCCTGACCCCGGTGCAGGGCACGGCGACCGGCCAGATGCTCAAGACCTCGTACGGCATGGGCGACGGCAACTGCGGCGACAACGTGAACCCGCTGACCGAGATCGACCTCGAATTCCTGGTGGACGCGCCGGCCCGCGGCCTGCGCGCAGACCTCGACACCACCGCCATCAAGGACGGCAAGCACACCCTCACCGCGGCGTCGACCACGGGCGAGGTCGCCACCCGCCTGTTGATCACCGACAACTCGGCGCCGGCGGTCGCCAAGAGCGTCCCGGCCGCGGGCGAGAAGATCAATGCCTCGGTCGTGCTGGACGTCAAGCTCGAGGACGCCTCCGGCGTCGTGTCCGGGCCGGACGTCGAACTCGACGGCCGGCCGATCGAGCTGGGCGCCCAGGTGGGCCCAGGCCTGCACGCCGGTAAGCACACCCTGGCGGTGACCGGCACGGATGGGCTCGGCAACACCACGAGCCGCGAGATCGTGTTCGAATCCGCGGGCATCCCGGACGTCCCCACCGAGCTGACCCCGGCGTTGGGGGCCGTCGGGGTGTCGGATCCCGTCACCCTCTCGGCGAAGGTGGCCGAACCTGATGGCGGCCAGGTGACGGCGACGTTCTCCGAGGCCGAGATCCTGACGCCGAACCAGGTGTTCCAGGGCACGGCCAAGTCCGTCCCCACGACCCTGAAGGTCCCGGGCGAGAGGAAGGTCAAGGCCGAAGGGCTCGAACCCGCCGATGGCAGGACGCTTGACGCGCCCACCGGCCAGGACGTCACCTACCAGCGGTACGACGTCCAGGTGAAGGGGCACGCGGACTCCCCGGTCCTGCGCTGGGAGGGCGTCATCGACCCCGAACGCCTGGCCTCGCTGCGGGCGTGGAACACGAGAACCAAGGCATGGGATCTGCTGACGAGCGCCCGTGGCGCCGCCGAGGGCAAGACCGTTCTCACGGCCGTCGTCGATGGGGACCACATCGACAAGCAGCAGGTTCACGTCATGGTGACGGGCGAGGACCCGTTCGCCGACGACATAGAGCCCGGTGACCCGAACGGTTTCGCCGACCCCGCCTCCTACGACTTCTCGATCGTCCACTTCACCGACACGCAGTACATCTCCGAGGGCGCGGTGGAGCAGGAGAGTGCCGAGGAGCGCGCGGTGTGGGAGTCCGCCTACGCAGGCATCGTCGACTGGATCGGCGCGAACAAGGACCAGCGCAAGATCTCGTACGTCGCGCACACCGGCGACATCATCGAGAACAACATCCGCAAGCCCGCCGACGAGGCCATGCAGCAGCAGGTCGTCGGCGAGTTCGAGGTGTCCTCGAGGCAGCAGCGCGTGCTGGACGACGCGGACATCCCGAACGGCGTGATCGCCGGCAACCACGACAACCAGTCGGGTACCGAGAACGGGCCGGACGCGATCTACAACAAGTACTACGGCCCCAGTCGGTATCAGGAGGCGTCACAGGGCTGGCAGCACGCCAACTACGGCGGGCCGTGGAGGGAAGGCGACAATCAGAACCACTACGACCTGTTCTCCGCGGGCGGGCTGGACTTCGTCGTGGTCGGCCTGTCGTACGGTGTGACGAGGGAGGAGGCCGAATGGGCCGACTCCATCTTCAAGAAGTTCCCCAACCGCAACGGCATCCTGCTCTCGCACGACTACATCGTGCCGAGCACCAACCCCGACGGGCGCGGCGCTGGATTCTCCGCCCCCGACGGCTCGATGCTCTACAAGACGGTGGTTGAGAAGAACTCGAACGTCTTCCTCATCCTGGCCGGACACGAGCACGGCGTGGGCACCAACGTGAAGCCGAAGGTCGGCCAGGTCGGCAAGGGCGTGGTCGAACTTCTGGCGGACTACCAGTTCTACACGGTGTCGGCCGACCGGCTCGGGCTCACCGAGATCGGCGGGTACAACCCGACGGACCAACTCCAGTTCGGCGCGAGCTTCTTCCGGCTGCTGCAGTTCAACGTCGAGCGAGCGGAGCTGACCGTGGACACCTACTCCCCGCTGCTCAACGACTTCGGCGCCACCGAGTTCGACCCGCTGCGCCGCTACAACGGGCACGAGGACAACATGGTGCTGCCGGTCGATCTCACCTCCCGCACGACGAGCTTCCAGACCGACTCGCTGGCGCTCTACAAGCCCACCCGGGTCGTCGGCAGGAGCAAGGTCGCGTCGGGTCAGGTCGCCTCGGTGACCTGGGACCGTCTCAAGGACGACACGGCCTACGCCTGGTTCGTCACGGCACGCTCCGCCGGCGGCGGCGTGACCGCCTCCGAGCCGAGCGTCTTCGTCACGAAGGACGAGCGCGGCCGTCCCGGCAAGTGGGGACCTGACTCGCCCATGTACCACTGGTTCCGCCGCTGACCCATCACCGCCGCCCCGGACCGGGTCCGGGGCGGCATTCCCTCATCCCCCATCTGGAGAGACGAGACATGTCCCGCAGGCGCTGGCTGTTCGCCGTCGTCCTCGCCGTCATTCTCGGCGGTGTGCCGGCCGGCCTGGTGCGTCCCGCTCCGGCGGCGGCGCACGACGCGACCACGGCCGCCCACGCCGAGGTGACCGGCACGGGCGCGAACGTCGAGGTCGTGCTCGACCTCGAGTACGACCTCCTCATGAAGTCGGCCTGGCTCTACGCGGAGGCATATGAGGCGAAGGAGCGGACCGAGCAGCTCCACCAGCTCAAGATCAACCGTGATGCCGTGACCGGCTATGTCACGGGCCGCTTCGCCGTGGCGTACCACGACGAGCCGTGCGCGCCCACGCCGGTGGGCGACGCGGACGTCCGTGTCCGCGGCAAGGCGGCCTTCGCGGTGCTGACCTACGCCTACGCCTGCGCGGGCGGGGATGGGGGAGTCCACGCGATCTCAAGCGCGCTGTTCCCCGACGCCGAGAGCTTCGTGCACAGCACGAAGACGATCGTCCGCTACGACCTCGACGGTGAGCAGGGCTCTGCGGTCCTGGTCGCCAAGAACCCGACGCTGCGGATCGGTGAGTATCCGGCGTCGTATCAGGTCCGGGAGTTCTTCCTGCTCGGTGCCGAGCACCTGCTGTTCGGCCTCGACCATCTCTTCTTCCTGTTCGCGCTGCTCATCGGCGCGCGCCGGCTGCGTGACGTCGTCGTCACGGCCTCCGCCTTCACCGCCGCCCACAGCATCACGTTTCTGCTGGCGGCCATGGGGGTCGTGGATGTTCCTGGGGAGATCGTCGAGCCCGTCATCGCAGCGTCGATCATTGTCGTGGCGGTCGCCAACCTCCTGGACCGTGGGGAAGACAGATTGGGCAGATGGCGGCTGCCGATCGTCTTCGTCTTCGGCCTGGTGCACGGGCTGGGCTTCGCCGGTGCGCTGGACATCAAAGAGAGCGGATCGTGGGAGCTGCTCCTGTCGCTGCTGAGCTTCAACCTGGGCATCGAGGCGACGCAGCTCGCGATCATCGCTGTGCTCTTCCCGCTGCTGGTGCTGCTGCGCCGGGCGTCCGCGGCCCGCTGGGTGGTGGCCGCGATCTCGGTCCCCATCGTGGCGGTCAGCCTGTACTGGTTCTTCGATCGCATCCCGCTGCCGCTCTGACGGTGGCGGGCGTCGGTTCGCCGACGGCCCCCCACCTGGTTGTGACGCCGCCAACGCCACTCGCCGCAGTCAGGTCCCGCCGCGGATCAGTCGATCTGCATGACGACGGCCTTCGGCTCGGTGAAGAACTCGCGGCTGAAGGTGCCGCCCTCGCGCCCGACGCCTGAGTCGCCCGCCCCGCCGAACGGGGCGCGCAGGTCGCGGACGAAGAAGCAGTTCACCCAGACGGTCCCGGCCCGCAGGCGGGCGGAGACTCGGTGCGCCCGGGACAGGTTCTCGGTGAACAGCATCGCGTTGAGCCCGTAGCGCGTGTCGTTCATCAGCGTCACGACCTCGTCCTCGGTGTCGAACGGCGTCACCGTGACGACCGGGCCGAAGATCTCCTCGCGCTGGTGGCGGCCGGTGGCGGGCATGCCGGTGATCACCGTGGGGCGAACGAACCAGCCGTCGCCGAGGCCGCCGGAGCGGATGGAGCCGCCCTCCTCGGCGACGGTCTCGACGTAGCCGCGCACCTTGCGGTAGTGGGTCTCCGAGGCCAGCGGGCCGAGTTGGGTGGAGTCCAGCTTGGGGTCGCCCAGGCACATCGCCTCGGCCGCGGCGGTGAAGCGGGCGATGAACTCGTCGAACACCGGACGCTGGACGTACAGCCGCGAACCCGCCAGGCACACCTGCCCGGCGTTGGTGAAGATCGCCTTGATGGACCAGCTCACCGCGTTGTCGAGGTCGGCGTCGGCGAAGACCGCGTTGCCGCCCTTGCCGCCGAGTTCCAGGCTGACCGGCACGAGGTGCCTCGCCGCCGCGGCCGAGATGACCCGGCCGGTCGCGGACTCGCCGGTGAACGTGATCCGGTCGATCCCAGGGTGCTCGGTGAGCGCCTGCCCGGCGGAGTCCGGGCCGTGGCCGTGGACGACGTTGAGCACTCCGGGCGGCAGGCCCGCCTCCAGCGCGAGCCTGGCGAGGATGGTGGCGGAGGCGGGGGTGTCCTCGGCGGGCTTGAGCACGACCGTGTTGCCCCAGGCCAGTGCGGGTGCGATCTTCCAGGTCTCCAGCATCAGCGGGAAGTTCCACGGGGCGATGGCGGCGGCGACCCCGACGGGCTCGTAGCGGGTGTAGGCGTGGTGGCCGGAGTCCATCGGCAGCGTCTCGGCCGTGGTCAGCCGGGCGTGGTCGGCGAAGAAGCGGAAGTTGTCGGCGGCGCGGGGCACATCGTTGCCGCGGCTCTGGGTGATCGGCTTGCCCATGTCGCGGGTGTCGGCCAGGCCGAGCTCGTCGGCGTGCTCGAGGATGAGGTCGGCGAGGCGATGCAGCAGCCTGCCGCGCTCGGCGCGGCCCATGCGCGGCCACGGCCCCTCGTCGAATGCCCGCCGCGCCGCCGCCACGGCCCGCTCCACCTCGGCCGCGCCGCCGAGCGCGACCTCTGCCCACGGCTCGCGGGTGTAGGGGTCGACGCTGGTGAACGTCTCGCCACCGGAGGACTTCACTTCAGCACCGTCGATCACGTGTCCGAAGAATTCCATGTCAATCACCTTTGTTGATCTCGTCGCGTTCGGCGAGCGTCTGGTCTCCGGCCGCCCAGTGGGTGCGCGGCACCTCGCGTACGATCACCCGGATGCTCTGAGCAGGGGCGCCGAGCGAGCGCTCGACGGCGGCGTGCACCTCGTGGATGAGCGCCCGGATCGCGCCGGGTTCGCGGCCCTCGGTCAAGGTCACCTCGACCAGCGGCATGTCACACCCCTGCCACGGACACGGAGCCGAGGCCGCTGAGGCGTACGGTCACCGACGAGCCGCGCTGGAGCGGCATCGCGCCGGTCATCTCGCTCGTCAGCGGCGCGTGCCGCGCCCGGTAGGCGGTGGCCAGGCCCGGACTCGGCCGTTCTTCGATGATGGGGCCGTGGTCGGCACGGTTCCGCCCGGCCTCCAGCAGCACCTCGGCGGTGCGTTCTATGGTCCATTCACTCATGCGATCGATCCACTTTCCGGTGGCCGCCGTTTCGGCCGGGTGAGGCGCGGGGGAGTAGGGGAGAGGGCTCAGCTCTGGCCGAGAGGGCGGCGGATCTGAGGTTGGCTGTGGACGCGGCGCGTGGGGCCCTGCCACATGTCGATCGAGCCCGGCTCGGTCGGGTCGAAGTAGCGGGGCCGCCAGGCGTCCTCGTCGGTGATGAGCCGCACGCCCCAGGAATACTCGTAGGTGATCCCCTCCGGCCCCTTGAAGTAGACGAACACCGCCGTCGACTGCGGGTGGCGGCCGGGGCCCATCTCGATCTCGACCCCGTTGGCCTCCAGGAAGTGACAGTTGCGCATCAACGCGTCGAGCGAGTCGACCTGGAAGTTGATGTGGCACAGCCCCGGCTGGCTGCCCTGGAACACGGCCAGCTTGTGGTGGACCTGGTCGATGCGCATGAGACAGGCCCAGTCGCCGATCCAGTCCGACACGCGGGCGTTGAACAGGCCGGACCAGAAACGGTACGCCTCGCGCACGTCCGGGGCGTCCAGGCACAGGTGCCCGAACTCGGTGATGCCGGCCTCGCGTCCGTAGCGGACCGGTGCGGTTAGCGCCACCTGGTCGATCACCAGGTCGATGCGGTTGCCGAACGGGTCGTCGAACGACAGGAAGTCCCGGACCCGGCGTGAGTCGGCCTCCTTGGCGTCGCCCCGTACGACGGTGACGCCGGCCTTCTCCAACTCGATCTCGGCGGCGGCGAGCGCGTCCTCGTCCCGGACGGTGAACCCGGAGCTGATGACCCCGGACTCCCCCTCGACCAGGGCAAGGCAGTGGTGGCGCTGGTCGGCGCGCAGGTAGGCGACGCCGTCCTCTTGGGCGGTGAGCTCCAGGCCGACGATGTCCACGGCGAACCGTAAGGCGGCGTCCAGGTCGGCGGCGCCGGACCGGACGTAGGCGATGTCGTCGAGCTCGATCATGACAACTCCCGGAGATAGGACCAGATGCGGTTGGACAACTCGGATCGCACGGCCCGCCACGCCTCCTGCTCGGCGGGCGTGAGAGGGACGGGGGTGCCGGAGGCGGTGGCGGTGGCGTTCATGCGGGCGGAGGCCTCCAGCACCCACATGAGGGCGACGGCCTGGCCGACGCTTTCGCCGACGGTCACGGCGCCGTTGCCCCGCATGATCAGGGCAGGCGCCTCACCCAGGCGCTCGGCCAGCGCCCGCCCGCGCGTGCGGTCGCGCACCAGCGTCGCGTCGTCGAACACGGGCACCTCAGGCCCGAGGAACGCCCCCTGCCCGTGCAGCGGCAGGATCGGCACCCCCGCCGAGGCCAGAGCCGTGGCAGTGGGCGGCTGTGCCCGGCAGATCGCCCGCACGCCGGGTCGCGCCCGGAAGATCTCCAGGTGGATCCACGCCTCGCGCGGCGTGCCGTCGGGCAGGTCGGTGGCATCCAGCGGGACCTCGGCGTACTGCGTGTCAGGTCCGAGCGTCCCGAGCGGCACCGGCGGGGTCATCAGCAGCCGATCGTCCCCGACTCGCAACGACACGTGCCCGAACGCGGTGACCAGCCCGGCCGCTGCCAGCGCCCGCCCGGCGTCCGCCAGCCCTGTGTTCACACCAGTACCTCTCTGCCCGTGCGTATCTACAAAAACAGGCAGGACAATACATGTATATTCGTACATGTTCTAGGGCAAGTGGGACACCCCTATGCTGAGGGCATGTCGCTTCAGCACGCACTGCTCGGCGTCCTGGAGGCGCGCCCGATGAATGGGTACGAACTGACCCGCTTCTTCGATGCCGCCCCGCGCTGGGTGTGGTCCGCGCCGCAGAGCCAGATCTATCCGACGCTCCGCCAGATGGAGCAGGCCGGGCTCATCGAAGGTCAGAAGGAGATCCGTGGCACGCGGCTGAAGCGGACGGTGTACTCGATCACCGAGCGCGGGCTTGAGGAGCTGAAGACCTGGCTGGGCACCGGCCACGCCCTGGCTCCGGTGCGCGACTCGTTCTTCCTGCAGGCACTCTTCTTCGACATGATCGACGCGGATCGGGCCGCGCCCGTGCTCAAGGCGTACATCGCCGAGCAGGAGCAGCTGATCACGGAGTGGCGCGCGCACCGGGAAGCGCTGCTGGCCAAGGACACCGACCTGCTCAAGGAGCGGCTGAAGAACCGCCCGCCGGCCGAGCACGACCGCATCGCCGGGCTGAAGGCGCACGTCTTCGCGGGCCAGATCGCCGTCGCCCAGGCCCGCGCCGACTGGGCCCGCGAAAGCCTCCGCCTCCTCGCGGAAGGCGTCTGACCGAGCGAGGGACGCCCGGACGGCCGCAGCAGAGCCGGAAGACTGCTGTCACCGGCTACGCGTGTTGACGTTTGCGCAGGTAAGCGTAGCTATTTGCAGGTCCCTCCAGCCGTCGGGGTCGGGACCTGTGGCCACGCCCGGCGCTCGTGACGAGCGCCGGGGTCGAGGCTTGGGGCCGGGCCTCAGCGGTAACCGGTCGTGTTGGCCGGCGTGCCGGTGTCAGCAGGCCTTCGTCTGGCGACCCTCCGCCGGATATGGCGATCACCGGCACTGTTATCTTGATCAACTTTGAGTGAGAGGCGAAACCGGCACATGACATCGAGCACCTTCCGCATCGGGGGCGCGATCGACGTACGGCGGCTCGGCTTCGGGGCCATGCAACTGCCGACCGAACCCGGACCGGCTCGGGAAGCAGCCATCGCTGTGGCCCGACGAGCCGTCGACCTGGGCGTCACACTGATCGACACCGCGCACCTGTACGGGTGGGGCGCCAACGAGGAACTCCTCGCCGAGGCGCTGCACCCCTATCCGGACGACCTGCTCATCGCGACGAAGGTCGGGATCGCGCCGCCGAACCCCCCGCACGATGCGGCGATCTGCGGACGGCCGGACTTCCTGCGGGATCAGGTCGAGCAGGGC
The DNA here is from genome assembly GCF_040298085.1 of Streptosporangium sp. NPDC001681. Taxonomy (NCBI): domain Bacteria; kingdom Bacillati; phylum Actinomycetota; class Actinomycetes; order Streptosporangiales; family Streptosporangiaceae; genus Streptosporangium; species Streptosporangium sp. NPDC001681. Next base: position 40,097 of record NZ_JBEOZN010000093.1, read on the forward strand.
CTGCGCCGGCTTCGCGTCGAACGGCTCGAACTGCTCCAGTTGCATCGCATCGATCCGGAGGTGCCGCTCGCCGACCAACTGGGGGCGCTGCGCGAGCTCCAGACCGAGGGCAAGATCGGCCTCATCGGACTGTCCGAGGTCACCGTCGCCGAGCTTGAGGAGGCGCGGCAGATCATCGACGTCGCGAGCGTGCAGAACCGCTACAGCATGCTCGATCGCGAGCACGAGGCCGTGCTCGAGGCCTGTGCCGCGGCGGGGATCGCCTTCCTGCCCTGGCGGCCCGTCCACCCCGCGGTATCGGCGGCGACGGCCGAGATCGCCGCCGTGGCGGCCGAACTCGGCGCCACCGCGGCGCAGGTCGCGCTGGCGTGGCTGCTCCACCGCTCACCGGTCGTGCTGCCGATTCCGGGCACCGCCACCATCGACCACCTGCGGGAGAACGTCGCCGCGGCGAACCTGCGGCTGAGCGGCGATCAGCGGCGGCGACTCGATGGTGGAAGTGATGCACGGCCGGACATCTACGACGGCCGGTAGCATTGAGTGATCCGCTGGTAGATGGGAGTCGCACCTGATGCGTGGTCTGGGAGACCTGGAGTCCACGGTCATGGAGCGCCTGTGGTCGTATCACCGGCCGGCGTCGGTCAGGGACGTGCTCGAAGATCTTCGTCGTGAGCGGGACATCGCCTACACGACCGTCATGACGGTGATGGACAAGCTACAGAAGAAGGGCCTGCTCCGCAGGAAGCCGGTCGGCCGGGC